>NZ_DS989870.1:72304-109374 GCF_000155555.1 Coleofasciculus chthonoplastes PCC 7420 | reverse complement strand
TGCCCATCTCGACTAAAGACAATTGATTTACCGAACTTGAATGTCCCATGAGAGTATAAAGTTCCTGTCCAGTTTCTAACGCCCAAACTTTAATCGTATAATCATCATTACCACAGGCAAGCCATTTCCCATCAGGACTAAATGCAATTGATTTTACGCCATTAAACCAGGCAAAGTTTTTAGCCAGAATTCCCATCTCTGACCCGTTTTTAATTGCCAAAGTCGGAGGGTTTGGTCATCACTTCCACTGGCAAAAATCCCTCCCTGGGGACTAATCGCCACCGCATTAACCTTACCTGAATGACCAGTTAAGGTTTGTACACAATGCCAGTTCTGGGTAATTACACCAGACTCGGTGCGGGTTTCCAGTGTGGTTAGCCCCGTCCATAGGTCTTGCAGAGAATTACCAATTGATGAATATTTTTGCCCACTCCCTGGAGTCCGGCGTCAAGTTCATGTCTTACCATACTGGTATTTTGTAACAAAGCCTTGACGCTGGAGTATCCATCCTTCAATGTGCTAAGATAATCCAAATTAAACCGAAAACTCTTAGCGCCACTCAAAGCTGTTACCGCAGCTCTGAGCAGCTAACCCCCAAACTGACCAGACCAGTCTGGAAGCTAGAAGAAATAGTAACACTCCTCTAGCCACTCCGACTTCTTATGGCAACTTGTGCGGGGTGGCTAAGATTTTGGGTCAATTGATTTAGGGTTGAGGATTTGGGCGTTTTTCCAGGCAAAAAAGCCGAGATTGCCAGAAATCCAACATCAACTGTCCTAAATCAAGCCAACGCTACCGCTCATGCCCAAATTAGGAGTGATTTACCATGTCTCGGAACTTAATCACGGCTGGAATAATTGATCCTCGCCAATTTTCTCTGGACGAAGTACGCCATCAAGTCGCTACATTTCTTAACATTCCCCTCCAGCAAATCGATCGCGTCGAATGCTGGCATCACCAAATCTGGGTCAAGCTAGTGGAATCCCGTGCTATCTTTGTCAGTTATCGCAACTTGCCCCTTTGGATTGAGGCGGGATTAGCCGCGATTGGGCGCTGTACCTCTCGTTCCCAGTTGGATGAATTAGGGGAAATCTTCCGCCGTGAACGTGACTGGTATGATCAGCATGAGCAACCAGAAGCCGTGCAACCCTGGCGTCAGGCGTGGGCGCAACAGGCTGAATCCCTGAGAAACGAGGAAGAACGCCTCAAACCCATTCGTACCCATCAGCAAGCCGGACAGGATTGGTATGGGGCTTGGAAACGGGTACTCTACTGTTGCCGAGATTTTAACCGACTTCAGGGATTAGTCGGGGAAATCAATCAACAAAGTCAGGAGTTTCAGGATTTACCTGAGATTATGCAAAAAATGCAGCAATTGTGGCATCAGCGCTGGCAAGATCTATCGAGTGCGATCGCCTAAACCGTAGGGGCTTGGTTACCAAGCCCGTACCAAGCCTACGGGGGGTGTGACTACATATAGGGTGTAGTTGGATGATGTATCCTTATATGTGGGGTAGCCAGGGTCAATCTGGATGCATCGGGAATGCTATTAGACCCGTCAGCTTACCATGGATGTGAGCGATCGCACCCCTTAACGGAATCCTTATCTCTCTTTGTCCTATGTCCTTCGTCGGTCTACATATTCACAGTGACTACAGCTTACTTGATGGCGCGTCCCAGCTACCGCAACTGGTGGATCGGGCGGTGGAATTAGGAATGAGTGCGATCGCCCTGACGGATCATGGGGTGATGTATGGCGCGATCGAGTTGATTAAAGTCTGTCGGGGGAAAGGGATTAAGCCGATTATCGGCAATGAGATGTATGTGATTAATGGGGATATTCAAGATAAGACGAAGAAGAAACAGCGCAAATACCATCAAGTTGTCTTGGCGAAAAATACCCAAGGCTATAAAAATTTAGTTAAACTGACGACAATTTCTCATCTGAAAGGAATCCAAGGAACAGGAATTTTTCAGCGTCCTTGTATTAATAAAGAATTCCTCCAACAGTACCGTGATGGATTAATCGTCACCAGTGGTTGTTTGGGCGGAGAAGTCCCCCAAGCGATTCTCAAGGGTGACGTGCAAAAGGCACGAGAGCTTGCCCAATGGTATAAAGAGGTTTTTGGTGACGATTATTATCTAGAAATTCAAGATCATGGGTCAATTGAAGACCGGATTGTTAACGTAGAAATTGTGAAAATTGCCCGTGAGTTAGAGATTAAAATCGTCGCCACCAATGATTCTCATTTTATCTCCTGTTACGATGTCGAAGCCCACGACGCCTTACTCTGCATTCAATATGGAAATTAATTTAGAAGAGAAGCGGATGCGCTACTCCGGAACCGAGTATCTCAAGTCCGCCGAGGAGATGGCACAGCTATTTCGGGATCATTTGCCCGATGAGGTGATCCAAGAGGCGATCGCGAATACATTAGAAGTCGCGGATAAGGTCAAACGCTACGACATTATGGGGGAACCACGCATCCCCAATTATCCCGTTCCCAAAGGTCACAGTGCTGATAGTTACTTAGAAGAAGTTACTTGGGATGGATTATTGGAGCGCATGGGATGTCGTTCTCGCAGTGACATCGATCTCGTCTATAAAGAACGGCTGGAATATGAGCTGAAAATGATGCAGCAGATGGGATTTTCCACCTACTTTTTAGTCGTATGGGATTATATTAAATATGCCAGAGATCAGAAGATTCCTGTCGGTCCAGGACGAGGTTCGGCGGCGGGTTCTTTAGTTGCCTATTCTCTGAAAATTACTAATATTGATCCGGTGCATCATGGGCTTTTATTTGAGCGCTTTCTCAATCCGGAACGGAAATCTATGCCTGATATTGATACAGATTTCTGTATTGAACGCCGGGATGAGGTCATTGAATATGTCACCCACAAATATGGGGCAGATCGGGTGGCACAAATTATTACATTTAACCGGATGACATCAAAGGCGGTATTAAAAGATGTCGCCAGGGTTTTGAATATTCCCTATGGGGAATCAGATCGGATGGCAAAAATGATTCCGGTTTCACGGGGAAAACCCACTAAGTTAAAGGTAATGATTTCTGAGAAAACGCCCACACCAGAGTTTAGAGATGCTTACTTAAATAACCCCGAAGTGCAGCGCTGGCTGGATATGGCAATCCGGATTGAGGGTACTAATAAAACCTTTGGCGTTCACGCGGCGGGCGTGGTAATTTCGTCCGAACCCTTAGATGAAATTGTTCCCTTGCAGGTGAATAATGAGGGGGCGGTGATTACTCAGTATTTTATGGAGGACTTAGAATCTCTCGGACTCTTGAAAATGGATTTTCTAGGTCTGAAAAATTTAACCACGATTCAGAAAACGGCGGAATTGATTCGCCAACATCAAAATATAACGTTAGATCTGGATCAGTTACCCCTGGATGAACGTAAGGCGTTTGAGATTGTGGCAAAAGGGGAAATCAAGAAAATACCTGATGACATAAAACAGACTTATACGGTTTTAGAGAAGGGCGAGTTAGAGGGAATTTTTCAATTAGAATCGTCGGGGATGCGCCAGGTGGTGCGGGAGTTGAAACCGTCGAGTATCGAAGATATTTCTTCGATTTTGGCATTGTATCGTCCGGGACCTTTGGATGCAGGTCTGATTCCTAAGTTTATTAATCGCAAACATGGAAAAGAAAAGGTTGAATATCAACATCCGTTATTAGAGCCAATTTTAAAAGAAACTTATGGGACGCTTTGTTATCAAGAGCAGATCATGAAAATGGCTCAGGATTTGGCGGGGTATTCCCTGGGTCAAGCGGATTTGCTACGCCGATGTCTGAGTGGTTCAACGGAGATTATTGATGCAGAAACGGGGCGTTTAGTGTCTCTCAAAGACATTGCATCCAAACCTGAGTATTGGTTGGGACGAGAGGTGTTGTCTCTGGATCAGGTAACGCAAAAGATTACTCAGCAACCGATTAGTGAAATTCATCCGAACGGCGTGCGAGATGTTTGGGAAATCATCACGAAAACCAATCGTAAAATTAAAGCGACAGCGGATCATCGTTTCTATTCATTATTAGGATGGCAGCCTCTGGATCAGTTTAAGGTTGGTAGTCGGATTGGACTAGCTAAGATATTACCACTGACTACCGAGAGTGATATATCAGATGCTCAAATTAAGCTAACTGCTTATCTAATAGGTGATGGTCATCTTTCGACAAAGAGTCCTTATCGAGTCCAGAATTTTGCCACGGCTTTGCAGGATAAAGCACTGATGGCAATTGCGGAATCCGATGTATTCTGGGATGAAATTGTCTCGATTGAATATGTTGGTCAAGAGGAGGTTTTCGACTTAAGTATTTCCCAGACCCATAACTTGATTGCCAATGATTTTATTGCTCATAACTGTATGGGTAAAAAGAAAGTGGCAGAAATGGAGAAACATCGAGAGATTTTTATCGATGGGGCGGCAAAAAATGGTGTAGCAAAACGGATTGCGGAAGAGTTATTCGAGCAGATGATCCTATTTGCTGAATACTGCTTGAGTTATGATACACAGATTCTCACGGTTGAATATGGTGCTGTGGCGATTGGGGAAATTGTCGAAAAGCAGATTGAGTGTACGGTTTATAGTGTGGATGAGAATGGTTATGTTTACACGCAACCCATTGCACAATGGCATAATCGCGGTGAACAAGAGGTGTTTGAATATCTGTTAGAGGATGGTGCTACGATTCGGGCGACAAAAGACCATAAGTTTATGACAGATGAGGATCAAATGTTACCGATTGATCAGATATTTGAGCAAGGCTTGGAGTTGAAGCAGGTGGAGGTATTGCAACCTGTTTTTTAAGAGAGGGGAAGCCGCAGCATTAACCAGCCTTAGGTTGATAGTCCATTTACAGGGGGAAGGGCTGTATTAACACACCATGCTACCGTTAAGGGCTTAGATTACCTTAGCCGCAACTGTAGCTTTTTAACTATTGTTTCTTTCTACGGAAGACCCGGACAAACCTAGCAGAGTATATCTGGCTCTGGTTTTGAGGATTGTCTATTGATGGACTTGTGCTAGCAAACGGTCTAGCCAGTAGGGTGGGTTAGGCGGGGGTTTAATCAAGACAATAACCCTTCAATGAAGTATCCGCCGTAACCCACCAATGTCTTGAGCAATGATGCATTATGAATGGTGCGTTACGCTTCGCTCTCCTCACGATGGCGTCGGGTTCTTCCAGACTTAGTGTGCTAAACTATCAGCTTTCAGAGTTTATAACGCTTACCAAATAAGGACTGTAGCGCCTGATTCCATTAAAACGACTTGAAATATGGGAAGAAATGCCTAAAGCTCTTACTATTCAATGTTCGGACTAATCAAACTAACAATTTAGCACCCTAAGTACAGAAGACCCCGGTTTTACCCGGTGCTAAATTGCTAAAACACTTGGATCGTAGGGGTTTATGTCCCTGCAGTACCCCTGAACGGGGGGGACTTCAGTTTAAAGATTATGTGAAGATTAAGGACTAGGTTAGTAAAGATTCTGTAAAGATGATGCTTTAATTTAAATTCATGTTAGAGTCATCTGTATTCTATTTATGCGAGAAGCGAGGTTGGGGTAAAAAATGCTATTGGGAAAAACTGATAATGATGACAATACATTAATCGTTCCCTTCAATGTTATTACACCTAACCTAGAAGTATCAGCAGCGCAAGTCACTGATGGTGATGGGAATCCGGTAACATCGGTAGCTGCCGATGAAAGAGTAACTCTGTCTTGGACAGTATTAAATAGTAGTACCACGGCAACGGCAGGAGCCAATTGGTGGGATAGAGTCTATATTTCCCAAGATACAACCCTTGATAGTTCAGATGTGCGGTTGGTGAACCAATTTATCACTTCACCTACACCGTTAGCGGCGGGAGATGATTATACAATTACCAGTAACTGGACTATTCCCGAAATTGCTACAGGGAATTATTTCTTCCTGTTTAAGGCTGATGGCAGTGAGAACCAACAAGAAACCGATGAAACTGATAATATTACGGCAATTCCGATTCAGATTGATGCACCTAACCTAGAAGTATCAGCGACACAAGTCACTGATGGGGATGGGAATCCGGTAACATCGGTAGCTGCCGATGAAAGAGTAACTCTGTCTTGGACAGTATTAAATAGTAGTACCACGGCAACGGCAGGAGCCAATTGGTGGGATAGAGTCTATATTTCCCAAGATACAACCCTTGATAGTTCAGATGTGCGGTTGGTGAACCAATTTATCACTTCACCTACACCGTTAGCGGCGGGAGATGATTATACAATTACCAGTAACTGGACTATTCCCGAAATTGCTACAGGGAATTATTTCTTCCTGTTTAAGGCTGATGGCAGTGAGAACCAACAAGAAACCGATGAAACTGATAATATTACGGCAATTCCGATTCAGATTGATGCACCTAACCTAGAAGTATCAGCGACACAAGTCACTGATGGGGATGGGAATCCGGTAACATCGGTAGCTGCCGATGAAAGAGTAACTCTGTCTTGGACAGTATTAAATAGTAGTACCACGGCAACGGCAGGAGCCAATTGGTGGGATAGAGTCTATATTTCCCAAGATACAACCCTTGATAGTTCAGATGTGCGGTTGGTGAACCAATTTATCAACTCACATACACCGTTAGCGGCGGGAGATGACTATACCATTAACCTCAATGCGACTATTCCGGAAATCGCCACAGGGAATTACTTCTTCCTGTTTAAGGCTGATGGGAATGAGCAACAGCAAGAAACCGATGAAACTGATAATATTACGGCGATTCCGATTCAGATTAGTCCGCCTGCTGACTTAGTAGTCAACTCCGTAACCGCACCAGCAACAGCCAACTTTGGCGATACCATTACTATTGATTGGCAAGTTGCCAACTCAGGAATAGGAACGGCTACCAGAACATGGCGCGATCGCGTCTTTCTTTCTAGTGATAATACTATCAGTACAGATGATACTATCTTACTGACAGAATTTGCTCCTACGACTCTCGCTTCAGGTGAAACCTACAATCAGTCAGTATCCGTTACTTTACCCTTAAATAACTCCATCACAGCGGGGACTTACTTCCTCTTGGCTGAGACGGATAACCTTGAACAACAGTTCGAGACGAACGAAACCAATAATGTTAACCTCAGCCAAATTGAACTGACAATTCCGCCAATACCAGACTTAATTGTTAGTGACATTAGCGCTCCAACTACCGCTGTTTCAGGACAAGGAATAGGGGTTTCTTGGACATTGACGAATCAAGGGGATGGCACAGCTAGTGGCACTTGGACTGACCAAGTTTTCCTCTCGGACAATCTAACCGTTGGTAACGATCAATTCCTCGATTCCTTTACTTTTACCGGGACTCTTGCACCCGGAGCATCGATAACTCGTACCCAGATAGTAACTGCGCCAATTGATTTAGCAGGCGATCACTATTTCGTTGTTAACACGGATACAAATAACCAAATCTTTGAGTTTACTGAGGACAATAATAACAGCGCGATCGCTGACCAGGTAATCAGCTTAGAATTGTTCCCTACTGCCAACCTGCAAGTAACCAGTGTTACAGCGCCGACAACAGCCTTCTCTAGTCAGGAAACCGTTATCGAATGGATTGTCACCAATAGCGGCACAGCGGCTACCAGTACACCGATTTGGACGGATCAAGTCTGGTTATCTCTAGACCAAATCTTAGATAACAATGATACGTTATTGGGTTCAACAACGAATCCCAGCTCCCTAAATGTAGGCGATAGTTATAGTAATAGTCTTACCGTTACGCTACCCCAAGAAATTGATGGTGATTACTTTTTTATTGTCCAAACTGATGCCGGAAATCAAGTCTTTGAATTAAATAACGAAACTGACAATAATGGAGTTAGTCAAATCCTCACTATTAATGACGTTAACGAATCGCCCACAATTACCTCTAACCCTACAGCTAACCTCGATGAAAACACGACTCTAGTTACCACCATTACTGCCACTGATCCTGATGGCGATATTCCTACCTTCTCGATTACTGGAGGAACCGATAGTAGTTTATTTACCATCGACGCCAACACCGGAGAATTAAGCTTTAACAACGCTCCCAACTTTGAGACTCCCCTAGATGCCGATGGGGATAACAGTTACGACGTAGAAATTACGGCTGATGATGGTAATGGCGGTAGCGATAGTCAAACCCTCACGATTACCGTTAATGACGTTAACGAATCGCCCACAATTACCTCTAACTCCACAGCTAACCTAGATGAAAACACGACTCTAGTTACCACCGTTACTGCAACTGATCCTGATGGCGATATTCCTACCTTCTCGATTACTGGAGGAACCGATAGCAGTTTATTTACCATCGACGCCAACACAGGAGAATTAAGCTTTAACAACGCTCCCAACTTTGAGTCTCCCTTAGATGCGGATGGGAATAACAGTTATGATGTAGAAATTACGGCTGATGATGGTAATGGCGGTAGCGATAGTCAAACCCTCACGATTACTGTTAATGGCGTTAACGAATCGCCCACGATTACCTCTAACTCCACAGCTAACCTCGATGAAAACACGACTCTAGTTACCACCATTACGGCAACTGATCCTGATGGCGATATTCCTACCTTCTCGATTACCGGAGGAACCGATAGCAGTCTCTTTACCCTTGACGCTAATACAGGAGAATTAAGCTTTAACAACGCTCCCAACTTTGAGTCTCCCCTAGATGCCGATGGGGATAACAGTTATGATGTAGAAATTACGGCTGATGATGGGAATGGCGGTAGCGATAGTCAAACCCTCACAATTACTGTTAATAACATTAACGAAAGTCCCATTGCTAACAACGATAACTTCAGCACTGATGAAGCTACCGCCTTCACAACTGCCAATGTTTTAGACAACGATAATGACCCCGATTCTAGCGATACAATCAGCATTTCTACCCTTGATACTACAACCACTTTAGGTTTAGTCATCAATAACGACGATGGCACATTCCACTACAATCCAAATGGTCAATTTGAATTCCTGGCTGTCGGAGAAACCGCTATTGATAACTTTAGCTACACAATCGATGATGGTAACGGCAACACTGACACCGCCACCGTTAACATTACCATCAACGGCGTTAACGATATTCCCATTGCCAATGATGATAATTTCACCATCAACGAAGACTCTGCTTTCACCACAGCCAACTTCTTAAACAATGACAGCGACATCGACAGCAATGATACTCTTACCTTCGCCAGTATCGATACCAGCAATACCCTCGGCACCGTCACGCTGAATGCCGATAATACCCTCACCTACAACCCCAATCATGCCTTCGCTTTTCTTACCCAAGGAGAAACCGCTACCGACAGCTTCATCTACACCCTAGACGACGGCAACGGTGGCATCGATACCGCTACAGTCACCGTCACCATTAATGGTAGTAACGACGCACCCACCCTGAGTACCATTAACAAATCCGGGGATGAAGACACGACGATTTCCTTCACGGCGACTGACTTTACCACTGTATTTAATGATCCGGAAGGTGATAGTCTCAGTCACATTAATATCCTGTCTCTCCCGGCTAACGGTGTCCTCAGTTTAAATAATACCGCCGTAACCCCAGGAGAAACGATTGCCGCCGCCAACCTAGATAACCTCAGCTTTACCCCCGATGCCAACTTCAACGGCACCACCAGCTTTATTTGGAATGCCTCTGATGGTTCCCTATTTGCTGCGGGTGCCGCGATTAATCTAACCATTAACTCAGTTAACGATGATCCGGTGAGTGGAGATGATAGTGTCACAATCCTACAAGACACAACGGTAACGATTGATGTCTTGGCTAATGATAGTGATCCGGTAGAAGGAGACTCTGTATTTATAGACAGCTTTGATGCCATTTCCCTTCTAGGTAGCACAATTAGCCAAGATGATAATGGCACACCTAATGACTTAACGGATGATCAACTCGTTTATACGCCTGAATTTGGCTTTGTCGGCACCGATAGCTTCACTTACACAATCTCCGATGGGAATGGGGGAACATCCACCGCCACTGTGGATGTCATCGTCGAACCGATCCAGGATATGACTCTCTTGGGCACTCCCCTAGACGATACCCTTGTCGCTAATATCGGTGACGACACTCTTTTCGGTTTCACGGGTGAGGATATCCTGAATGGAAAAGCTGGCGATGATGTTGCTGATGGTGGTGCTGATGATGATCAGCTTCAGGGAGAGGCTGGAAATGATACTCTTCTAGGTAACTCAGGTGACGACTTCCTTGATGGCGGAGAGGATGATGACATCTTAAACGGCGATACCGGAGATGACATCCTGCTTGGTGGTTTAGGTAACGATACCCTCAACGGCGGTGCGGATCGTGACTTCCTCAGTGGGGGAGTAGGAGACGATCTCCTGGATGGTGGCACCGGTAGCGATCGCCTATTTGGTGGTGCTGGTGCCGATAAGTTCCTGTTACAATCGGGTACGGGAGGGGATCTGATTTTTGATTTTAGCGATGGTGAGGATTCATTTTTACTCACCGATGGTCTAACCTTCGGGCAGTTAAGTATTATATCTAATGGTTACAGTACCTTAATTCGTGATAATGACACCAGTGAAATATTGGTGACAGTTTTAGGTGTATCGGACTCTTTAATTACTGAAGCTGACTTTACATAAGATGGCAGTTAATGAGGTCCTACTTTATCCCAGTAGACACATCCCTGAAGTCCACTACACCCAGTCTGAAACCAGAAACATAAGCTTTGTTGGTAATGTAACGCACTTGCTCAGAATCTATGCAGAAGCACAAAAGGTGTCTAAAGCTTCTGTGCAAAAATCAACTTAATAGTGACTGTATGGACAGGATGCGATCGCTCCCTACTTCAGCATCCTCACGCTTGCAGTTTATCGGGGCGATCGCCGTGTGAAGTTGCTAGCAGGCGAAATTATTGAAATGAGTTGAGAAACCCCGATTCATTACAATACGCCAAAGCGATAGACTTAACTAATATATCTAACAGGGAACAATTTATATTCTCAAATGATTTTTCTAAAAGTGAGATTTATTCTCGGCTGAATCACTTTATTTGTTTTTGGTATTTGGTGCTGCCAAAAATGTTGAGTCTCTCCTTTCATCAGTAAGAGGCTGCCTCTATTTAGTTCAATATTAAATTTCAATTCTTTTTTGTATTTATGCCTAAACATAAAACGCCGATTCCCTCCAAAGCTCACAGAGGCTATTACAGGATTTTTCCCCAGTTCTGGCTCATCATCACTATGCCAAGATATGCTATCCTTGCCATCACGGTATAGATTGAGTAAAACACTATTAAATACCTCGTTACTTATCTCCTCAATCTGAAGCTTGATACTTTTCAAAATAGGAATCCAAGGTTGAGGCTCCATTTTAATTTTTGAGTAAGTGTAAGCTCTCCCTTCATCTCCATACCAAGCAGTAAGCCTTGGTAGTGAAATTTGCCTACTATATAGTGATGTTGTTTCTTGCTTCCAAGCCACAGTCCTGTAAAGCTTAGAAAATATTTTTTCACTTTCATCTTTACGGAAAAAATTGTAATACATCATCACTTCAGCATCAGGCATAGGTAATAATTCCCTATAGTTAGGCTGATTTTCTTCTGATTCTTTGAATAACGAGATTTGTGTGTACATAGAATTGATACTAATTACTACTCAAATTATCTAATATTGTAGAGGATATATTACTTATTTTAAATAAAGATTATTAGAAAAATAAGTATAGCAATTTGCTAGACGTGCATTTACAACTCCCGTATCTGAAGCTGAGTCCAGATGGGATGTTCGTACATAGACCAGCGCGAAGCGCTATAATTATACGTAGGCTTCTAACTGACAGTTAAGTTATGCTTACAATATAGTAATCCTAAATAGGATGCAACAAGTGAAAAGCTTAAAACTCAGGTAGAGCAAGGCTTTCATTGGTGAAAATTACCACAACCTAAATAGAATTGCTATAGTATCATTAAATCTAGGAGATAAATAGCAGTGAATTGTTTTCAAATCATTAAATCCGTTCTTGATGAAGCCTATAGTCAAATATCAGGAAATGAAGAAGAGAAAGATAGTTTTATCAAGGCTAAACTAGATGAATTAATCGAAAATTACAAAAGATTATTGGATGGGATTCAGATAGACTACAGCAATCCTATCACTAGATTCGCATACATTTATAAATACGTGACATCCCACGCTAATTTAGTATATACCATCATTGAAGACAGTGATGAACTTAACAGAATTTTCGATCAAGAAAAAGTAAATGTAGCTTGTATTGGAGGAGGTCCAGGTAGTGACTTCTTAGGAATTCTTAAATACTTGATGAGAAATGAAAAAACACCAAAGGTGAAGTTTCAGCTTTGTGACAGAGAAAAAACATGGGCAGAATCCTGGAGTGATGTAGATGATAAAGTTGATCCGAAGTTCACTATATCTACTTCCTACTTACCTCTCGATGTAACAGATCCTTTAGATTGGCGTTCTCACACAAAGTACTTTCAATCAGATATTTTTACAATGATATATTTTATGTCAGAGTTAAGTTCACTACGTGACGATGCAAATGAATATTTTTCCAATTTATTTAGCGCAGTAAAGTCTAATGCATTATTTCTGTTTATTGACAATAATAATCCCGAATTTTATGACTGGTTTGATGAGTTAGCGAAAGAACACGGTCTTGAAATTATGGAAAGTAGAGAAACTGATATGATTGTTCCGTTTGATGAGAACAAGTCTGATCTGGGTGAGTATTACGACAAGTTTTCATATCCCAAGCTTAGGGCTAATGTTGCATACAGAATTGGTCGCAAAATTTAGTTTAAATGAGAGGAGTGATGGGATTAAAATTTACCCTCTTGCAAAGCGCCAATCTTAGGTAACTCCTTCCACTCCGGCTCAATGGGTGAATAACGGCAATAGCACACAACAATCTCATCATACTCAGCCGAGTCAACCGACTTAAATCGCTCAACCCGACTCACTTCCCAGTTAGACCAACGAACATGAGTGCTAGCATCGGGGAAGTTCGGATCAACCGACTCTTGAAAGCGGGCAAACTCACGCGGGCGATCGCCTGGTTCTGGCAATGCCTTGTCAGAACAATCCAAATACTCAGCCAGCATCCGGGTTAAGTGTGCAGCAGGCTGCAACTTACGTTCCTTCCACCCCTTGGATGAAGCTGATTCAGTTTTGAAGACAATCCATCTCTTCACAAGTTATTTCTCCCTCTCATGTTTGGGTTCATAGGGACTAGGTGGGAACTCGGTTTCACCCTCAAAAACACAGTCAACCTCAAGCATCGGATCGCCAGTTTCCTCAATCCTGACAAGGTTCCAGCCGTACTTATCAGCCATGTCCTCACACTTATCAGGGTTAGTTGCGCCATGCCGTGAGACGTTCTCATCCGGGTCGTACCGTGGGCTTCTGGTCATTGGTCATTGATACTTCATTGTAAGTTAGTTTATACCAAGTTGCAGTCTAAGGTAGAATCTGTCATGGTTCGCGAAATCCTTCCCTTCTGCCTTCTGCCTTCTGCCCTCTGCCTTGTCTCAACCGATTGTGTAAGTATTCCAACGGACATGATATCACTCAGGGTGCAGGAGAACCATCGCGGCTGCTACTCTTGAGCAACGGAAACGCAATCACATCCCGAATACTCGCCGAATCCGTCAATAACATCACTAAACGGTCAATACCAATTCCTAACCCCCCTGTTGGTGGCATTCCATACTCTAACGCCGCGAGAAAGTCTTCATCAACCCCTTGGGCTTCCAAGTCTCCAGCCGCTTTCCGCGCAGCTTGCGCTTCTAAGCGTTCCCGTTGATCAATCGGATCAGTTAATTCAGAAAAGCTATTCGCCGTTTCTCGTCCAGCCATAAATAACTCAAAGCGTTCCACTAATCCTGGCTTGGAACGATGAGGTTTTGCCAGAGGCGAAATTTCAATCGGGAAATCAACAATAAATGTGGGCTGAATCAGGGTTTCCTCACATTTTTGCTCGAAGCATTCATTGAGCAGTTTCCCCAATGATGGACAATCTTCTACCCCTTCAATCCCCACCTTTTTAGCCGCAATTTTTGCTTCATCGAATGTCTTGAACTGATTAAAATCTAACCCTGTCACCTCTTGCACCAACTCATGCATCGTGACACGACGCCAAGGCGGTGTGAAGTCAATTGTTTCACCTTGATAAGTAATTTCCAGAGTTGTCAAACTCTCTTGAGTGACGGTAGTTATTAAATTTTCCGTCAACGTCATCATATCGTTATAGTCGGCGTAAGCCTGGTACACCTCAATTGAGGTAAATTCTGGATTGTGGCGCGTGGAAATTCCCTCGTTTCGGAAAATTCGCCCCAACTCAAATACTTTTTCAAATCCGCCCACAATTAACCGCTTCAGGTGGAGTTCTGTGGCAATTCGCAGGTACAACTCCATCTCTAGGGTATTGTGATAGGTGATAAAAGGACGGGCTTCTGCACCGCCTGCTTCTGTACTAAAGACAGGGGTTTCAATTTCAATAAAGCCACGATCCTCTAAATAGCGGCGAATGGCGGCGGTAATTTTAGCACGGCGGCGGAAGGTTTCCCGAACGGTGGGATTCACCATCAAGTCCACATAACGCTGGCGATAGCGCTTTTCGGTATCGGTGAGACCATGCCATTTATCGGGTAAGGGTAATAGGGATTTGGTCAGAATAGCATATTCACTGACATAGACCGAGAGTTCCCCTTTATCGGTGCGCTTAATTGTCCCCTTTACGCCTAAAATGTCGCCAATATCCGTGAGTTGCTTGAGAGGGGTGAACGGATTCGGCAGATCTGTCATAGTTGCGGTAATCCGCTTTTTGTCCAGATAGAGTTGAATCGTTCCGGTTTCGTCTTGGAGATTGAAAAATGCCAACTTGCCAAAGACACGACGCGCTAAAATACGACCTGCGATCGCGACTTCAAAGTCAACTTCTTCACCATTCCCTAGATCCGCGAACTTCTCTTGCAGTTCAGCCGCCTGGTGAGTAGACTGCCAGTGATAGGCATACGGCTCAATTCCCAACGCTTTAAGCTGTTGGACTTTTTCCAAACGGGTAGCACGAATTTCTTCCAGAGTGTTTTGGCGATCGGGTGGGGACTGCTCAGGGGACATAATAGGGAACTGCTCGATGCTAATCTTGTAGGATATCGGAAATCTATCTTAACATTCGACAGAACAGATGACCGGAGCAATCATGCGATCGCACCGAACAACCCGATTCTCGCCCTGATGTAACCGAACACGGTAAATCAATCTAGAATACGCGATCGCTTCAGATGGCAAGTGCTATCAATTTTCTGACTGAATTGGATCGCCTGGTGGTGGATGTCGCCCTACAGCTTTGTCCGCCGCGCGAATATTAATGACTCTTTCTCGATTTAAGGCTAATGCTGTAAGCTGTTCGGCATTTAAACCTTAATATCAATAAGGGCGAAATTCTTGTAGTGCGTTAAGCGAAGCCATGCCGCAGGCTTTGCATCTTGCTCGCTACCCATTCCCAATTTAAATGCATGACAGCTTAACCGTTGTCCGTCCAACTGGGGTTAAACCGATGATGAATAGTCCATCCGCTGACCAAATAAATTGATTACTCCAATTATCTTGTCTGGGGTTAAACAGGGGGACTTCTGCCTCTGACTGAGGATCGATAGCTGTCATTCGATCTGATTTCTTGCGGTTACAATGGAAGCAAGCTAAAGCCAAATTGTCAAGAGTATCAGCTCCATTTTTCGCGAGTGGAATGATATGCTCGATAGTAAAGGTTACATATTGCCATTGTTCAGAAGCATGACAGTATTCGCATAAAAGATTAGCCCGCTGACGAACTTGGTATTGGATCGTTTCAGGAATTGGACGACGAGCAGACATCGTTTATAAATCGGATTGATTTTGGTTTAAATAAAGATTGCGAACAGTCCGATTTATAAAACCGAGATAGTCATCAATTTCTTTATATAAATCTAGTTCTTGTTCTTCTTCATTATTGAGTGGTAATTTTTGTTGTTTCTCTAATAGTGTGTTAATCCGTTCTTGAACAGTAATGGATGCCCGAAATAGAGGAATTCCTTCAACTAATTCAATGCAAACCGCTCCTTCAACAGGGAAACTATTTGGTAAATTGTGCAATTTAGGTAAAGCTAGCATATTTTTTTTGTGTCGTTTTTTAGGTTGAATTATAAGTGTCACAATAGGGTGACAGGCTAAATTTGAACGTAATCCTTGGGCGTCAATCCCCAGATGCAGATGCATGAAACTCTCACAAGCGGGTGTGGCTTGTCGAGACGTGCGAAACTCTATCATCCATAATTTGGCTAAAGAGTCCTGTCAACTTCATGAGATTCAGCCCATGTTGCCACATTGACGGCGCAAATCGTCCCACCGTCAACGCCGCAGGAGGTATTCAAGATACAGTCGAGGCAGAACCGGATACCAGTAGTATTGATGCCAGAGAAGCGACAGCGCTAGAGCAGCCAGAGGCGGGAGAGCCAACCGATGTCAATGCCGAGGGAGCTGTTCCCCAACCAAGGAGTGAGGCTGAAGTATCCGCACCGCTACAGGCAAATAGCCAAGAACTCGACCAGCAGATGGCGGCAGAAAATGTCACCGAGGAACAACTGGCGAATTCTAATGAACCGGAATTTATTGCCGCACTAGATGCCAAGAGACAGGCACAGGATCATGCGGCGACAGCACCTACTGCCTATCGTGCCGAGGAGCAAGGGATATTAACTCAGGGGCAAACTGAGGCTCAAACCATGGCTCAAACCCAGTTAGGGGAAATGCATGGTCAGCGGGAGCAACAGTTAAATGAGGTGATGGGGCTTCAAGATGAAACAAAGAGCCAAGATGAACAGGAACGAACTAGAGTCGCTAATGAAATTAATGGCATTTATGAGCAAACAAAGACAGATGTTGAAACGATACTCAGTGATTTAGATACAGAAGTCACTAATAAATTTGACGCTGGTGCAGCAGCAGCCAAGCAAAAGTTTGAGGCTTACGTTAGTGAAAACATGGAAGCCTACAAACAAGAACGTTACGGTGAGTTGTGGGATATTACAGGCTACGATGAACGGTTCGGTGATGCGGTATTTGGCTTGCCGCCAGAGGTGAACCAATTCTTTGTCGATGGGCGGCAATTATATATCGATGAGATGGATATCGCTCTCACCGATATTGCCAATTATGTTGCTGAAAAACTCAATGAGGCGAAAGAACGAATTGATCAAGGCAAGCAGGAGATTCAGGAATATGTGGCTGGGTTGCCAGACAATCTCCGACAGGTTGGAGAAGATGCAGCACAGAACATTCAAAGCCAATTTGATCAGTTAGAGGAAAGTGTTAATAATAAGCAAAATGAGTTAATCGACTCATTGGCACAACAGTACAGCACGAGTCTGCAAGAGGTTGACGCTCGCATTGAGGAGATGAAAGCGGAAAATCGAGGTTTAGTCAACCAATTCACGGATATGATGGGTGGGGTTTTCAACACGATTGGGCAAATCCGCTCCATGCTCGAAGGCGTGTTGGCAGGTGCGGCGGGTGCAATTGGCGCGATTCTATCAGACCCGATTGGGTTCTTGGGCAATTTAATCAGTGGGGTGAAGCAGGGCTTAGATAGCTTTGTGGGCAATATTGCAACCCACTTGCAAGGCGGACTGGTTGCCTGGTTGACGGGAACAATGGGAGGCTTGGGGATTCAGATTCCCGATGATCTGTTCAGCTTGGAGGGTATTTTTAACTTAGTCGCGCAAATACTGGGTCTAACGTGGGATTATATCCGCTCCAAGGCGGTGAGGATGTTTGGAGATCCAGTCGTGGCGGCGATGGAACAAGGATTAGAAATGTTCCAAGTCTTGCAATCTGAAGGAGCGATCGCGCTGTGGGAACAGGTTCAAGACCAGTTTACTGACTTGAAAGAGCAGGTGATTGACCAGATTAAGGATATGGTGATTACCCAAGTGATTCAGTCCGGTGTGAGCTGGATGCTAGGTCTGTTGACACCAGCCGGAGCGTTTGTCAAGGCAGCGCAGACGATTTACAACATTGTCATGTTCTTCGTCAACCGAGGTAGCCAGGTTGTCGAACTGGTGCAGGCGATAACCGAATCGATTGGTGCGATCGCATCGGGAGCGCTGGGTCAAGCGGCGAGTTTAGTTGAGTCGGCGCTGGCTAAAGCTTTACCTGTGGCGATTGGTTTCTTGGCTTCGTTGATTGGTGTCAGTGGATTGGCTCGGAAGGTACAGGATGTTGTTGAAGGGATTCGCAAGCGGATTGATGACGCGATCGAGTTTGTACTTAACAAAGCCAAGCAGATGGCGGCTAGTCTATTAAGGCGGCTGGGTATTGGTAGAGGTGAGGAAGGTGAGGAAGATGAACAAGAACAACCGCTTGATCTACCTGAAGTCCGATTCACGGATGCAACAGGGGAAAATCACCGTATGTGGATGCAGGAGAGCGGCAACCGTTACCAGCTTATGGTAGCTTCCGGAAATCCTCAGAAGGTAGAAGATGCTGTCGAGCCAGACGGTGAGTTTGCGGATTATGTGAACGAGTATCAGACCTATCAAAGTAATGGCGGAAAACAAACCATTCTACAATATGTAGAGGGGCGAGCTGCAAGGAAACTTGGTCGCCGATCAGAACAACCTGCCATAGCAGCTTACAACCGGGTTGCAGGACTTTCAGTATCAAAGAACAATACAGCAATCGAATTTCTTGCAGGTACTGCCCAGAACTTTACCATAGAGACAACGAGTAACCGTCCTAACGGTGTTCGTATTCCAGACTTTTTCAGCCAAGGACAGGTAGTAGGAGAAATAAAGAATGTAGAGAGACAAGATTACGATTCACAAATGAAGGACAATGTTCGGATAGCAAGGGGAGATCGGGTGAGGCTTCAGGGTATGCAAGAACTTCTACCACCTACAAATCGTTTTGACCTAGTGGTTCGTACACCATCCGAGGCGCACCCGAATGGAACCCATGTTTCGAGTCCACTTCGAGGGGCAATCGCAGCAGCAGGTGGTCAGGTTTATGAATTGATATAGGAGAAAAGGATGAGTAATAAGTTTCAAGTAGCTATATATACATCGCAACAGCTATCAGATCCAAAAAAGATGCAGGTACTTTGGCGCTTGTTAGACGATCCAATTGTCAGCCCGAAACGTTATGATTCAGTAGAACGGGCAAAAATTTCGTTCAGCCCTGATGCAGTTGAATCGGCTGCTCAACTGTATCAAAATGAAGGACTCCTATTTGTACGAGGTAAAAAAGATGGCTTCTTAGGAGTCTTTAGCGACCAACTACATGGACTTTCAAAGTGGGATATTTGGCTAAATGTTAGCGCAATGCAGGGAAAAAAGAGAAAACGTTGGTTAAACTGGATTTTTAGTTTGTGTGGAGAGTTGCCTGTTCTCTACGGAGGTGGTTTTCCCATGGAAGAATATGATGCTAAGCATACCAATGTCAAGAAACTTCCAGGCGGTGGCCGGATTTCTGGCACAATCGGCGTATCGATATTGGAATTCTATCAGTACCTTCCTGGTTTGTATTGGCTGACTATATTTGGTACGGAACTCGTCCGAGCTTTTGGCGAATCAAAGCTTCTGGCATTACCTAAGGTTGAAAGCTTTTCCCTTGATTCCCATCAAGTTGCTATTTGTTTGAATGAGCCAGTCCTTCCAGATAATATGGAACAGCGCCTGCACAGTGAGAGTCAACTTGCTGATCTAGTGGGCGCACAATTTTTCTTTGACCGGAATAGAACAGGCTTACAATTTGAACAAGTGCCACAGTTGGCTAAAACTTTGAAGAATATTTCGTCAAAGGAAGCGGTTGCTCATGAGGACTTACCGGAGCCAGGGGCTTTGTCCCAGGTTGAATTCAAAAACTTTGGAAATCAAGTAATATTATCTCCAGACGGTATACCTTATGCAAATCCGTCAGATTTAGCAGAGCAGCTAGTAGTTTTCCTTCATACTGATGTTGAAGAGGTTTTTACCTATTCACGCTCTGCTTTAGAAAAGTTGGATACTTTTTTTACTGAGCATCCACAAAAACTCGAATATAAAGAACAACATCTCCAGAAGGAGTTTATTCCGGCTCTAGGAGCTTATCTAGGGGAAGTGATAGTGCAAGAGTTGGGAGGAGATTGGTTAGTTAGAGAACCTCTTTTGAAAAGTACAGTTACAATCAATGACAGAGAAGTTGCTCCGTTCCAGTATGCATACCAAGTTGTTTATGATGATAAAAAACTTTTGGATCTATACAATTCTATGCTTCAATAAAACAGATAAGTAGAATTTGCTTCACAAATCCAAAACCATTATCAATTAATACATTGATACGTATTGACAGTTGCTTAAAATGCTGGAATTTACTCTGATATAATATAAGTCTTCCATTATACTATCAAAGTTGATCGTACTGTTTTCCAAAGGTTGTACAAATGAATATACAAAAGGATATTTACCGTGAGTAACGCCTAAAAAATTATCTCCTATTGATTTTTCTTCAACATCAAGTTCATTTTGTATTAGGCTTAATTGATATCCTTGTATTTGTTTGCTGTTGTATACTTGTTTAAGTTGTTCCTTTGATTTTTGGATAGCTTTTCTACACATATCTAAATTTCCAACAGAATCATAATGGATATATTCATGAGCAAACTGACTAATCATTTTTATCCTGCCTAATGGGTTGATAGTAAACACGCATAGAGCAACGCTTTATTCAAATTATAGTTTAAACAACATCGGCATAACCTTCCATGACCACAAAGACAGACAATCATCAACTGGAGAGCGAGTTAACGCTACTTACTCGCACCACTACCCCCCTCACCCTTCACACCATCACCCTGTCCCTAAGTAAAGATAACGATCAACTCATCGAGTGTCGTTTCACCTTCAAGGTTAACCTTGAACTCTATGAACGCATCGACACCCAAGCCTTATTCAACCTTAAACCTGAAATACGAGGTAATTTATCCTCTGGTAAATTCCTCCCTGAACCCGACATCACCATCGAAACCAGTCTAAAACCCGACTTACTTCGACACCTAACAGAACACACGGCCGATGCAAACCAAGCTGCAACCTATCTCCTGAATCTTAGCCAAGAACAACCCAACCACCCCCTGCTTTCTACTGAAAATTGGTTAGCATTATCCGTCAAACAACAACAAAAATCAGGCGAAACAGGTTACAGTACAATCTGGGCTTATATTAATCCCTCCGCACTGGCTTCTGGTGCAACATCCAGTGAAGAAATGAATCAAGCCGTTGCTAAATTTTTCAAAGATTGGACAGAGACTAACTTATCTGCCGTCACGCAAAAAGCAACATCTCAGATGCTTGATGGAATGCTCAATTTCTTTAAAGAATTAGCTGATGTCAGTCTGGATGCCCTAGAAAAGCAAGTACCTAACACCATTACCGAACCTGAACCATCCAGCATCCAGATTTTTGCGGAAATGGTCAATTTCTTTAAACAGGATGATTGGTCTTTTTACCAGATCAAAGGACAACCTGTATTACAAATGGGATTTCAGGGTAAAAATGGTCAATGGACTTGCTACGCTAGAGCGAGAGAAAACGAACAGCAATTCGTCTTTTACTCAATTTGCCCAGTTACAGTACCTAAAGCCAAGCGTCGAGGGTTAGCCGAATTCATCGCTAGAGCCAATTATGGCATGGTTATCGGCAATTTTGAGTTAGACTTTGCTGAAGGAGAAATTGCCTACAAAACTAGCATTGACGTTGAAGGGTCAACACTCACGTTTCCTCAAATGAAGCGCTTGGTTGACACCAACGTGGCGATGATGGATCAATATTTACCGGGAATCAAGTCTGTGATTCAGGGAGATGCATCACCAGAAGAGGCAATTTCCAAAATCGAAAAGCGGTAATCCGCGATCGCTGATTCACTTATTATGAGAACCATCAACTATCATCTAATACAGCCAATCTCCCTCAACATATCTAAATGTTTCTGTACAGGTGCTAGGGTATTCGCCGCAATCATCCCACTCGCCGCCACTGCGGGTAACCCAATTCCGGGAAACGTGGAATCGCCACAGCAGTATAATCCGGGTAGAGGTGTACCCACTCCCGGAAAGAAACCCACCCCCGCTTGAATCGCGGGTCCATAAGAACCTCGATACCGTCGCAAAAACCGTTCATGGGTTAACGGTGTACCCACGAGTGTCAGATCACACCGCGATCGCACGTCGGGTATAATTCTTTCCAAGGCTTGCCACATCACTTGCGATCGCACTTGCTTTTGCTGTATATAGTCTTCACTATGGCGATCAAGTCCCTGCCAAAGTTCGTAAGGTTCATTCCCCGGCGTATAAACATGAATTACGTGCTTTCCCGGTGGTGCGAGGGAGGGGTCAAGAATCGAAGGAATCGAGATCAACACCACATTTTGTGGCGCACTCACCCCCTTGTCCCAATCGTTGACCACAATATGGTGACAGGCTAAATCTGAACCTAATCCTTCGGCGTCAATCCCCAGATGCAGATGCATGAAACTCTCACAAGTCGGTGTCGCTTGTCGAGACTGGCGAAATTCTCTAGGAACTGCATCTTCAGGTATCAATTTCAGCGTATCCCAAACCGAGGCATTGGATACCACCCCCTGACGCGCCCGGATTTCCTCACCCCCGCGTAATCGCACCCCAACCGCCCGATTATTCTCTACCAAAACTTGCTCGATATGAGCATTTAGCCTCAGTTGACCCCCGTGTTTTTTCAATCCCCGTACCAAGGCTTCCACGAGTGCGCCACTTCCTCCCACGGGATAATCTAAGACAACACCGGGTTGATACCAGTCAGCAAACATAAACGCCATCTCTGCGGCGCTGGTGCCATTCGCTGGGAGTCCCGATAGCAGGAAACAGAGTAGATTTAACCAGTTGCGTAGGAAGGGGTCAACCACCACATCATCCATAATCTGGCTAAAGGGTCCTGTCATCTTCATGACATTGAATCCATGTTGCCACAGTGATGGCGCAAATCGCCCCACTGTCAACGCTACCCCCAAATCCCAGCGTACCGCCGCCGGGGGAATTGCGATCGCAGCTTGTCCCAATGGCGCCATTACCTGTTGTAATGAACGCCATTCCGCTACCGCCTGATTCCCGCGTAACTTTGCCAGTACATCAGCAAATTGCGACGCCCCCACCGAGGTGTCAAAATCTCCCTCCGGTAAACAGCATCCCCAAGTATCATAAGTCAAACAGGGGAGTTCCTCACCAATCGCATCCAGAACTTGGCGTAGGGGGTTCGGGGAAGGACTATAGGATAAGCCAGAGTATAGCGAAGGACCTGAATCAAAGGTATAACCGTTGCGGATAAAACTGTGTGCCGCCCCACCGGGAATCGAGTGGCTTTCACAAACCGTGACATTTAAGCCATAGCGGGAAAGCATTGCGGCGCAGCTTAGACCGCCGATACCACTACCGATAACAATAATATCTGGAAAACTCATTGTAGATTGCGATCGCGAACTAATTGAGGGACTCGATGCCGAAGAGCAACAGGTTCTTTTGTCAATATAATTTAGGAGTCACCTAATCCTTAAGTAATTATACCCAAGTTCGAGGGGGGATTTTAAATTAAACTAGACTAGGAGGATATATATCCTTAAAAATTGGCAAATTTTTATCCTGTTTTATTTTCGGGATTGTCATGAAGCAAGAAATGATGTTTAGTAAATTCGATTTATTAGGCTTTATATCTTTTTTTCTTATTTGTTCAGTTACGTTTAGTCAAATTCCAGTCTTAGCACTTCCCCTCGATGAAATTGACGATATTATAGACAGCATAAATGATGGAATTGAGGAAATTAATCGCACTGGGGAAACGATAGATGAAATCACAGATTTTTTAGGAATTACTGGAGATGATGATGAAGAGGATGAAGATGATCAGTCCAACAAAAAAGAAAAATTATTCAGACTCTATGCAACATGGTATAAAGGCTTATCTCCATCAGAACAAAGACTTGTTTCC
Source organism: Coleofasciculus chthonoplastes PCC 7420 (assembly GCF_000155555.1). GTDB lineage: Bacteria > Cyanobacteriota > Cyanobacteriia > Cyanobacteriales > Coleofasciculaceae > Coleofasciculus > Coleofasciculus chthonoplastes_A. The sequence goes on along the minus strand of NZ_DS989870.1, from coordinate 85,267 downwards.
TGGCTGACTTTAGAATATGCCAAGAATCAAGACATAACTTTCAACATAATTACTTCCCGTGAAGGGTTTTCAGAAAAGCCGCTTCAAGAACAGGCTAAAATTGGCCACATTTACCACACGTTTGATGCCATTTATAAGGCTGTCGAAGAAGATAAAAGTATTTTTTTCTCGTTTGCGTTTTGTGTAAATAGTGGTTCTGATAGTTGCCCAGTTAATGAATTATTATTGTGATGGTAACATCAGTTCAGTCAAGTGATGAGTATCACCACAGTTCAAGAGTCAAGTCATATCTACGAATGTAATTGGCGTAGCGTGACTGAGTGACTTTTTGGGCTTATGCTGAGACTTATTCAGCAGAAATAGAAGCAGCGATTCTAGTTTCTTGAATCAGCATCGTCAGGGATACCTCGAAGCCAATTTGGTCTAAATCAAGCCGCCGAGACTTGGCATTTCTGCCGCCAACTCTGCAAATCAGCTAAAGCGCGATCGCGATACGCCCCATACCGTTCTTTTTTCCCTTTAATCCGTACTCCCAACGGTGGTAAAATACCAAAATTCGGTGGCATGGGTTGAAAGTGTTTCGGTGAGGCGGAACTAATAAACTCAAATAATGCCCCCATCATCGTCGTTGGCGGTAACGTAATCGGTTCCAATCCCAACACCAACCGCGCTGCATTTGTCCCGGCTAACCACCCCCCAGCCGATGCAGCCGTATACCCTTCCGTTCCCATCAATTGACCCGCCGCTAACAGGGTTGGGCGATTTTTAAACTGTAGCGTGGGATACAGCAACTCTGGCGAATTAATGAACGTATTTCGGTGCATCACGCCCATCCGCACAAACTCAGCATTTTCCAATCCTGGAATTAACCGAAACACGCGCTTCTGTTCGCCCCAACGCAGGTTTGTCTGAAACCCAACCATGTTCCACAACTGACCCGCCTTATCTTCTTGGCGTAACTGTACCACGGCATAGGGGCGTTTACTCTGATTTTCTGGGGCGCGAAAATCTCCCTGACGGCTATCAAATAATCCTACAGGCTTTAGGGGACCATAACGCATAGTATCTTCCCCCCGTCGCGCCATTTCTTCAATCGGTAAACAGCCTTCAAAGAACTTTGCCGTTTCTTGCTCAAAATCCTTTACTTCGGCTTTTTCCGCCTGACACAATTCCTGCCAAAACCGTAAATATTCCTCCCGATTCATGGGACAATTCAGATAAGCTGCTTCTCCCTTGTCATATCGGGACGCCATAAACGCAATATCTTGATTAATCGACTCCCCAACGACAATCGGCGACGCAGCATCAAAGAAACTGAAATAGTCCATTCCAGTGAAGCGCTGCAAGTCTGTTGCTAAAGCTGGACTCGTCAACGGACCTGTTGTCAGCACCACAACCCCATCTGGGGGAATTTGTGGCACTTCCCCCCGCCGTAACTCAATCAAGGGATGACTAGCCAGGGTTTCGGTCAAATCGTGGCTAAATACCCCCCGATCCACCGCCAACGCCCCCCCAGCCGGAACCGCATGGTTATCCGCCTTAGCGATAACAATAGAATCCAGACGGCGTAACTCTTCATGCAACAACCCCGCCGCGCGATCGCTCGATAGCGCCCCAAAGGAATTACTACAGACTAATTCCGCCAATTCTCCAGTATGATGGGCAGGACTCATCTGCACCGGACGCATCTCATGGAGTACCACAGACACACCCGCTTGGGCAATCTGCCACGCGGCTTCCGTACCCGCTAATCCACCACCAATTACCTGAATTGCCTGTTGTTCCATGTCTTATTTAGTATCACACGTACTCCCAATTGACCAATGACTAATAACGACGAACCGCTTCTAAAATTTGCCCTCTTAAAATTTGATGGAGTAAATTCTGCTCGACTCTAGCCGTCTAACACACTGGGGTCAATTAGAGTAATATCAAACGGGTCTTGAGATCCGCTTTGTTTGTCTTCAGACTTAAGTCTTTTATCTTCGGGCTTCAGTCGGTAGTATTTCGCACTCACCCCTGAACTACCGCTAAACATAACGTGATCGCTATCTTTAAGTTCGTAAGCACTAATTTTACGACCATTAACCAAGATACCATTGGTGCTAGGTTGACCTTGGAGATTGCCATCCATAATTTTGTAGCAGTAAGACCCGTCATCAAGTGCTATCCGTCGTAACGTCGCATGTTGGTTTGAGACAAACATGGAGAACAAGCGGATATCGCAATTCGGCGATCGACCAAGGGAATAGACTTCCGCGTCTAAGGGAACGATTCGGCGTCCTTCATCATCTTGCACCAGCAATAGATGGCTTTCTTGAGCATCTGAAGCCTCAGAAGGCTGATGTAAGTCCTTGGGGGTGCTGTTGTTGGCAGGTTTATGGAATCGGGAAGTTTCAGTTTGAGACATTTTTTTTATCCTTGGGTTGACCGAAGGCGGTAACAACGACAAGCGAATAACCCACAGTGGTTTAATCTAGTTTAACCATTGGGCGATCGCAACTCTTCGGGACAAGGGAGATAAGGGAGACAAGGGGACAACAAATATTTTAGCAGGTTAGGATTTGCAGCTACTCTGTATTAGGCGTCCCTGGAGAAGGCTCTAGCGAGTAGAAGAAATAAGATTTTGTTGTTTCTTTCATGCTACATCGAAAACTACAGGAGTGGCGACGCCTAAAAATTCAACCATTGCGACAGGGTTCCCGGAACGGGTAAGAGAATACTCACCAAAACAGTCAGCGCTAGCAATCCAGCAAAATCCCGCCAGTTATCCAATTCTGAAACATCGTTCAACGCAGGTTCATCGATGACGGGTAGCAAGATTAAAATAATCGCCCACAGGAGTAAATCGGGTTGTAGGAATGCCAAAACCAACATCAATAAGCGACTCAGTTGACCAATGGCTGCACCGGTTCTCTGTCCAAACATGGCGTGGATAATATGACCGCCATCCAGTTGACCGACGGGCATTAAATTAAACGCCGTGACGACTAACCCAATATACCCAGCCACAGCGACTGGATGCAGGTTGATTGCCATATCTGGCATGAATTGACTACCTAATGCCCATTTGCTGAGGACTGACAGCAATAGGGAAAAACGCGGATCTAAGGATTGGATATTCACCAATCCCGATTCCTCTGTCAACGGAACCGGACTAGAATGGGCTAACCCCCAAAATAGAAGGGGAAGGGCAACCAGTAACCCCGCCACGGGACCAGCGATACCTACGTCAAATAAGGCTTTGCGATTCGGTACAGGCGATCGCATCTGGATAAATGCGCCAAAGGTACCTAAGAAAAAGGGGATAGGGATAAAGTAGGGCAGAGTCGTCCGCATTTTGTAATACAGGGCGACGAGGTAATGACCGAGTTCGTGAACCCCTAAAATTGCCATCAGGGCTAAGGCATAGGGCAATCCTCTCAGTAATGCTTCTGGGTTGGATTGCACTTGTTCCGGAGAAAGTCCGGCAATCTGAGTGGCACCCACCACAGTTGTGGTAAACAAGGTAATCACAAAGAGAGCTAAGGCTAAGCCCGGTCGGGTTAACTCGTCCTGCAACCGTTTCCCTCTAGACTGGGTGTAGGGGTTGGGAACCAGGGCAAAAAAGGGTTTCCCACTGAAGCTTTCCTGAAAAATCACAAAAAAGCGATCGCCAAATTCGGCTTCAACATTTTTCCGCACTGTTTTGTAAGCTGCATCCGGATTGGTACGGAGTTTACCTCGACATAAAACCGCTTGGGGACGATACTCCAGATTCTGGAGATAGTAGACTCCCCAAGGAAAACAATTTCGCAGTTCCGTTTCTTCCTGCTTGGTTATTGGACGCAGCCCTAACTTTTCAGCCGCCTGGGAAACGGTTGATCCAGTCGCTGAGTTTTGAGAGGGTGTCGGCATCCGGTTCATCCTGGTAACCGAGTACCTGCCAATAAAGTAGGCAATGAAAACAAGTAAAATTAGGAGTAACCAGAGTTCCATGATGTACAGATACCCATTCGTAATAAAAGCAAAATTTTGACCCAGATGAGTCGGATTAGTCCAAGTGGCTAATGATTACAGACCAATCCGTATTGTGCAACCTGATTTGTATCAAACGGATCATCGTGTTTTTCTTTCCAGATCGTCGCCCAATCTAAAAGCTACTGTGTTCAAATCCCCCCGCCTAGTCCTTAATCACATTTTCGCATTTCCACCCAATCGTGACACCTTAGGAGGTACAGCTTATTTCATTGTAGAGAATGGGACTGGGGTGTTGATTGATTGTCCAGCTTGGCATGATGGCACTCACCAATTTTTGCGGGATCACGGCGGTGTCTCCTGTCTGTTCATTACCCATCGCGGCGGTATTGGCAAAGCCCAGGAAATTCAGGAAGCCTTTGGCTGTAAGCTGGTGATTCAAGAACAAGAAGCTTACCTGCTACCCAGCGCCAACGTTACTCCCTTTCAGCGAGAGTTGGCGATTTCTGAGCGTTGTACTGCCTTATGGACACCGGGTCATTCTCCGGGTTCCGCTTGCCTTTACTACAACCAGGAAGGGGGCGTATTATTTTCTGGACGCCATTTGCTACCGAACCCAGAGGGAGAACCTGTACCGTTACGAGTGTCAAAAACATTTCACTGGCAACGGCAACTTCGCAGCCTCCAATTTCTCCTTGATCGCTTTACGCCAGATACTCTAAGTTATCTTTGTCCGGGGGCAAACACCGGGGCGCTGCGGGGAAAAGGCGCGATCGATCAGGCTTATAAACACCTGTCTCAAATTGACCGAGTTTGATTGTGTAGGGGCGGGTTTCATTATATTGGTTCAACTTAAGATATTGGTTCAACTTAAGCTCAACCCCTCACCCCCAGCCCCTCTCCCAGCCCTCTCCCCCTGACAGGTGTAGGTTTTTTATTTTAGGGTGGGGACAAGACAAGGAGGACAAGGAAGGAAAGAAGACAAGGGAGAAAAACCGTACAGAATTAGGTTCGGTCAAACTAACTGTAAAAAGCTGAAACGCTCTATTTTTCGTTAAAACTCCCTCATCTCCCTCATCTCTGAACTTATGCGGCTTTAGCGGCTAAGACAGAATTCCCCGTCAATAACTCCACGGCGGCTTGATATTGGCGATCTGAGGCTGTACCCGCACGAGTCACAGGAATCGGATCAAGAGACACCTCCCAATCCGGCGTAATCCCTAACTTGTTGATATCTCGATGATTGGGCGTCTCGTATTTGGCAACGGTTACGGCTAACCCTGATCCATCGGATAAGTCAAATAAGGACTGAATTAAACCTTTCCCAAAGGTTCGTTCCCCGACAAGTTCTGCTCTACCATTATCTTGAAGTGCGCCTGCTAAAATTTCACTGGCACTGGCACTTCCCTGGTTGACTAATACGACTAATGGTGATTCTGTAACTGCCTGTCCAAAAGCATCAAAACTGCCCATCATGCCATTGCGATTAACGGTATAGACAATAGTGCCACGATCCAGCCAGAGACGAGCAATTTCTAAACCCGCCTGCAATAAACCGCCGGGATTATTCCGCAGATCGAGAATGTAAGCATTTGCCCCTTCTTTCTCTAATCGGTTAATGGCAGCTTCGATTTCCGTGGGCGCATTGGCACTAAATTGGGTTAAGCGAATGTAGCCAATGGGGATGTTGTTGGATTCAGAATCGAGTGCGGCATAAACTGGATTGAGGGCAATGCGATCGCGCACGAGTTCAATCACTCTAGGTTCTTCGTCTTTACTCTGAATTGAGAGGGTTACACTTGTGCCAACAGGTCCACGCATCCGGGCGGCAGCTTCATCAAGGGTTAAGGCGGCTGTGGTTTCGCCATCAATTGCCACAATGCGATCGCGCGGTTGAATTCCGGCTTCCTCGGCGGGAGATCCAGCGATGGGCGCTACAACAGCTAATTGTCCGGTTTCATCATCAAGGGCAATTTGTAACCCCACACCAGACAGTTCACCAGATGTATTCACCTTGAGACTGCGATATTGACTCGGTTTCAACAGTCGCGTGTAGGGATCATCCAGAGTAGCTAACATGCCCTCAATCGCCTTATACGTGGCATCACGGTTCTCTAAATCCTTCTTCAGAGTTTTCTGGCGCACCAGCCACCAGTTTTGCTCGTTAAAGGAGTCATCCACATACGCTTGCGAGACAATCCGCCACGCTTCGGAAAATAGTTGTTGTTCTTGAGTCGATGCTGAAGCTGAGGGAGTCCACCCCACCCATAGCAGGACAATTTGGCAAAGGATTATCAGTCCAACCCAGAATGATCGTTTTGGCATAACTCAACAAAAATTAACGCTAGGCTTTGATGCTCTCATTTATCCAGTGTGGCAAAGTCTGAGACAATAAGTGTGCCAGGGGTACAGTTTTCCGAGGGAGAAGGGAAGCAGGGGGAGCGATGTAGAGACGTGCCATGGCGCGTCTGGGAGCTGGGGGAGCTAGGGGAGATGTAGGGGCAGGTTTTACCGCTAACGTTTGGTTTTCACCCTGATATCCCTAAACCCGCCCCGACAGAGTGTAAGTAGTTTTCAACAAATGACAAAGGACGTAGCTTGCTTCTCAAGGAAGCGAGTATGACGCATGACAAAGGACTACTCTTGTCAAGTTATGTTACATTTCTCATAGAGCAATTTCAAATCGGGTCAGTGTTCCCGATACAAAGATTCCGCCCCAGCGGTATTCAACACGCTAGTCCCAGAGCTATCTCATTTCCTGATAGACTTAACCCTATCCAGGATTAGCTCACACGCTTTCCAGCAATATCCTTCTAAAAATTCTGGCTTCATGTTTTCTAAGCAGGTAACTGAATCAAAAGCTTTTAACTGGTTTCAGGAGCGTCTAGAAATTCAGGCATTAGCTGAAGACGTAACATCAAAGTACGTTCCTCCCCACGTTAATATCTTCTACTGTCTCGGTGGAATTACTCTGGTTTGCTTTATTATCCAGTTCGCTACTGGATTCGCAATGACCTTCTACTACAGACCAACGGTCACTGATGCATTTGCGTCTGTGCAGTACATCATGACTGACGTCAACTTCGGTTGGCTGATCCGTTCCGTCCACCGCTGGTCTGCCAGTATGATGGTGCTAATGATGATTTTGCACGTCTTCCGGGTTTATCTGACAGGCGGATTCAAAAAGCCACGGGAATTAACCTGGGTAACAGGCGTAATCTTGGCAGTCATTACCGTTTCCTTTGGCGTGACAGGGTACTCTCTACCTTGGGATCAAGTGGGCTACTGGGCGGTCAAAATCGTCTCCGGTGTTCCTGATGCGATTCCTGTAGTTGGTTCCTTAATCGTTGAACTCATTCGTGGCGGTCAAAGTGTGGGTCAAGCTACCTTGACTCGCTTCTACAGCCTGCACACCTTTGTTCTTCCTTGGCTCATTGCCGTCTTCATGCTGCTGCACTTTATCATGATTCGCAAGCAGGGTATCTCTGGTCCCCTCTAAACTGCGATTCCTGACAAAGACGTGCTACTCTTTGTTGATTAAGGACATTTAAAATCATGTCAATTCTGAAAAAGCCGGATCTCAGCGATCCCAAATTACGCGAAAAGCTGGCTCAAGGCATGGGTCACAACTACTACGGTGAACCTGCTTGGCCCAATGACCTGCTGTACACCTTCCCAATCGTGATTATGGGGACAATCGCGTTATGCGTTGCTCTAGCTGTCCTCGATCCAGCTATGGTTGGCGAACCCTCTGATCCGTTTGCCACTCCCCTAGAAATCCTACCGGAATGGTATCTCTATCCCTCATTCCAAATTCTGCGTGTTGTTCCTAATAAACTGTTAGGGATTGCGTTGACGGGAGCGATTCCACTCGGTCTAATCTTGGTTCCCTTTATCGAAAACGTCAACAAGTTCCAAAACCCCTTCCGCCGCCCAGTGGCAACCACTGTCTTTATGATTGGTACCCTGGTTACGCTGTGGATGGGTATTGGCGCAACATTCCCCATTGACAAATCCTTTACTTTGGGTCTGTTCTAAACGGTTCAAATTCTTTGAACTTAACACCTGTCGCTGTCTTAGTTATCTTTCAAGCTAAGGCAATGGCAGGTGTTATATTGTCAAGTATTCCTAGAAACCGGGTTTCTCGTCAGGATGACAACGCATATCCACCTTTCACCCAAAGAAACCCGGTTTCTTGACCGATGTCCTAGGGAATAGAGAACAGGGAACAGCAAAATAGAACTTATTAGAGTAGTATTGGGGGTTAGGAATAATTTAAACATACAGCATTAGTAGGTCGGGGGAAACGAAACAATTGGCAAATCTAAAGAATACCCCAACTCATCATTTATTTGTTTTTCTAGAGATTTTTGCCATTGAAGGCGGTATTCAATCTTACGTCAAAAATATATTACAAGCGTATATATCCATTCAAGCTCAAACTGAAGCCGATATAGGGGCTGAGGTATTTTTACTCCGGGATAGCCTAGGATGCGACAATCCGTTTGATGTTCCCTGTCTAAAATTCCATTACCTGAAAACCAAACCCCCAATGTTAGGGCGTCTCCGGTTAGCCGCAGCGCTGGGGCTTTGTTTATGGCAAAAACGTCCAAAGCATGTCTTTTGTGGTCATATTAACTTAGCCCCTCTAATTCAGTTTCTTTGTCAGCCATTGGGTATTCCTTACACTGTTTTGACTTATGGTAAGGAAGTTTGGCAGGAATTACCCAATTCCCAACGTCAGGCGCTGACTGGTGCGGCTCAAATCTGGACAATTAGTCGCTACAGTCGCGATCGCGCTTGTGCGGCGAATGGGTTAGATCCCGATCAGATAAAGATTTTACCCTGTATGGTGGATGGTGATGCCTTTACTCCGGGTGACAAGTCTCCAGCGTTAATTCAGCGATATGATTTGGCAGGGGCTAAAGTATTAATGACTGTAGCACGTCTGTGGTCAGGGGATATTTATAAGGGAGTAGATGTGACGATTCGCGCCCTCCCCAAAATCGCGACGGTTTTCCCAGATGTAAAATATTTAGTCATTGGGCGCGGTGATGACCAGCCTAGATTAGCACAATTGACTCAAGAACTTGGTGTTCGCGATCGCGTCGTTTTTGGTGGGTTCGTTCCCACCAGTGACTTAGTGGAACATTACCGAGTGGCTGATGCTTATATCATGCCCTCTCAAGAAGGCTTTGGTATTGTTTATCTAGAAGCCATGGCATGTGGTAAACCTGTATTAGCTGGGGACGCCGATGGATCGGCTGATCCCCTACAAGATGGGCGTTTAGGCTGGCGAGTACCGCATCGTGATCCAGACGCCGTAGCAGCAGCCTGTATTGAAATCCTTAAAGGCGAGGATCAGCGCTGTGATGGGGAGTGGTTGCGAGAACAATGTCTGGCTCAATTTAGCCGAGATGCTTTTCAGGAACAGTTTAAACAACTCTTATATAATTTACCTTGATCAACCCAAAAAAGGCAGTAGGGAAGCCCGTTTCTTGAATGAAAGACAAGCTACCCCACCGCCGTCTTATAGTATGGGTCATGAAAGATACCAAGGTGTCATTCCTGACTGTTTTGATAACTGAATCAAGGTTTAGAAGGGAAAAGTTGCACTAAACCCGAACAACCCACTGCCTAATTAGGAAAAATTACTTACTGTCTTGAGATCCTTAAATTCCCCCGTGAAATCAGAAGCCTACACTGAACTCGGAGAGTCAGTGTAGGTAGTTCACAACTGTTCTAACTCTTCCTTAAACAAAACATCAAGGAAAATGGCAGAACCTGTAAGATAGGCAATTAAAATCAAGAGTGTCAGCATAACCATCACCTCCACTAGGAAATACGTCCACTTGGCTAGAGGTTATGCACATTAGTTGCAATTCTTTACAATCTTGGTCAACGCCCGGTTTTGCGATCGCCAGTCTTTGTGCCAATCGCCACCACCCTGCGCTGAACCTGGGAATGTTTCACACCTTAACCCGAATACCCCTAGTCGCGGACTACCGCTCTGTTTACATCTTTTCATTTTTGCGATCGCATGGGCAATAGAAATACCCGAACAAAACCTTTGATTTTACCGTAAATCGGCGAAAATAGGAAATGCAAATGAATTATTCATAATTCATAACCCTCCCTCATCGCCTTTTGATAGGCTTTAACCTGCCAATCAATTCCCGTAATCGCCGTTCCCACCACCACAGCATCAGCGCCTAACTGGAGGGCTTGTTGTGCCATCTGGGGCGAGGCAATCCCCCCTTCACAGATAGTTGGCACATCTAACTGTTCGACGATTTGAGACAAAAGTTCAAATCCTGGGGGTTGAAGATGTTGGGTTGAGGCGGTGTAACCATAAAGAGTTGTTCCGACAACATCAGCCCCAGCTTTCACGGCGGCGGTTGCACTTTCCAGCGTATCGATATCCGCCATAACTGGCTTACCCAATTCCGCGTGAATTCGGGGAATTAATTCAGAGAGGGTTTCCCCACCAGGGCGTTGTCGTAACGTAGCATCAAGAGCAATAATATCAGCCCCGGCTAACGCGATCGCCTGGGCATGATGGAATTGAGGGGTAATGTAAACTTCAGATCCAGGTATTTGTTGTTTCCACAAGCCAATAATCGGCGTTGTCGGACATTGCTTTCGCACCGCTTGAATATGGGCAGGGGTATCAATTCGCACCCCAACCGCGCCCTGATTCACAGAGGCTTGTGCCATCGCCGCAATCACCAATGGATCATGGAGTGGCGAGTCAACGGGGGCTTGACAAGACACAATCAAACCGTGACGTAAGGCTGAAATTAAGTTCTGAGAATTGGCTGTCATATTCAATTGGGGTAATTCTCCCCGTTTGGGTTGGGATAAGGCAGAATTTTTTTGCACGGGGGAGGACAGAGGATACTTCGCTTTTTTGCACGGGAGAAGGGGAACTTGATTCTCTTGCTCCCCTCTTGCTCCCCTCTCCCAAGCTTGGGAGAGGGGCTGGGGGTGAGGGCTGGCTTGGGAGAGGGGTTGAGCTTAAGTTGACACGGATGAAGGCTTGCGCCCTCATCCCTGTACCTCATCTTATGAGAAACGCGATATCTCGCTTGCATCTTACTTTTTTATCACAGTAGCCGACTTTTGTTTGCGCCGTAACTGGGCAACAACACCGAAAGCACCAATCGCAAATAACCCGACAATAGAAGTCGATTCGGGAACTGAAGTTTCATCGGTCAAATCAACTCGCAGGATTTCCCCTTGTCCGCATTAACAGATTGTAAAAACATTTATGTCTATAGGGGGATGGCGTTTACAACTCAAGTATTCCTAGAAACCGGGTTTCTCATGAGGATGACAACGATATCAACCTTTTACCCAAAGAAACCCGGTTTATTGACCGTGTATGAATTAACCTTACGCCGCGAAACTGTAGGGGCGCAAAGACTTGCGCCCAATTTAATAGTAAAATCTCTACCACCATGTTAGCTGTGCCACGCCAGTAGATGGACATAAACTTCAAGGTGGAGAAAGCCCTATTTGGTATAGTTAATCCCATCCTAAGCTGTTCGGCATTTAAACCTTAATATCAATAATGAGGAAATCTTTGTAGTGCGTTTAGCGAAGCCATGCCGCAGGCTTTGCATCTTGCTCGCTACTAATACCCAATTTAAATGCATGACGGCTTACACCACTCGATTGGTTCTAATACATTCTCGATACCAATCAAAGCTGGCTTTCGGAATCCGGTTTTGAGTGGGATAATCAATATAAATCAATCCAAATCGACGATCATAGCCATAAGACCATTCAAAGTTATCCATCAAACTCCAGAGAAAATATCCGTTGAGGGGGTACCCTTCAGCAATAGCCCGATGAGCCGATCGCAGATGTTGACGCAGGTAAAAAATGCGATCAATATCGATAACTTCCCCCTGACTATTTAACTCATCCGCAACAGCACAACCGTTTTCAGTAATCACAATGGGTAAATCGGGACGTCCCACTGTTTCACTAATATGGCGAATCCCCCAATAAATACAATCGGGCAGAATATGCAACCATGGCATATTTAGTTTTGGATAATGTTCAGGAAATTTGATAATTTCGTATCCTAATTTATTATCAACAGCGCGAACATAGTCGCCGAAGTAAACATTAAATCCCAGAATATCTAAAGGTTGATGAATGGTTTTTAAGTCTCCATCTTGAATATCGGGTGCATTCTCGCCTAATTTTTCCAACAACGCCGGACTATACTTTCCAGTTAAGGCGGGGAAAATAATCCCGCCATTTTTTCCAACAGTATGAAATGCTTTTTTAGCCGCCTCTATATGATCAGGAGATTCGTTAATCGGTACGGTTACTGCAAAATTATCGACTAAACTTACTGAACAGGGAACAGGTGATGCGGCGCGAATGGCTTGACACCCTAAACCATGGGCTAAAAGGGCGTGGTGAGAAGTTTGCCAGACTTGTTTGAGTGAACTCACCCGCGTTCCCGGTGCATGAGGCGGATCAGAATTAACCCCATAACCCCAATGAGTAAAGCAGGGTATTTCATTCAGTGTCATCCAATGGGTAATGCGATCGCCTAATCGACTGACCACGGTGGTAACATAGTCAGCATAATCGATTGCCATTTGCCGACTTTGCCAGGAACCGTAAGCCTCTTCTAACGCCTGGGGGGAGTCCCAGTGAAACAAAGTCGCGTGGGGCGTAATCCCCTTATCCCGCAAGCAATCCACCAAACGCTTATAAAAGTCAATCCCTTGTTCATTCACCGTACCACGACCATCGGGAATAATTCGTGACCAGGCGATACTAAACCGATAGTGCTGAATACCCAGTTGTGCCATTAAGTCTATATCGTGTTCGTAGCGATGATAATGATCACAAGCCACAGCACCTGTATCACCATTCAGGGTACGTCCAGGAGTAGCGCTAAATGTATCCCAAACACTGGGTTTGCGCCCACCTTCGTTTACTGCACCTTCGATTTGATAGGAAGCTGTAGCGCTCCCCACC
>NZ_DS989870.1:0-72204 GCF_000155555.1 Coleofasciculus chthonoplastes PCC 7420 | reverse complement strand
ACCCCTACTACCAAACGGTTATAATTTGAGGTATTTACCAGGGAAAATTGACGCGATAATTGGCAATGGTATTAGGAGAGGGATAAACCCGCATTTCTCACAAGAAGCGCGAGCGCAAATCACAAAAACCTTGCCAGACAAGGATTTAAGCCCATTTATTCCCCACAGCCGCACACAACAGTGTGTTGCACCTTCAAGCCTCTGAATAATCATGCTCCTCAACCTAACCAATTACGCTATGACCCTGCCTTAGCAATAGCTCTAGAAAAGCTCAATTTAGATGACTCATCATCAGCCATTTTAGCCGGGAAGAGTACCTTAAATCGACTTGAATATTGTCCGGAAACAATCCTTCAACAACAAGAGTCCCGCTATCATCGCATTGAAGCTAACCCGGAAGAAATCAAGAAAGCCTTCGTAGACATCTTTTTAGAGTCTTATCAAACCCCTCCTCAACAAATCATTTTAGACATGGATGTGACTGATGACCAAGTGCATGGACATCAAGAGGGAGCCTTTTTTAATACTTATTATAAAGGAGTTTGCTATGCACCTTTATATATCTTCTGTGGACATCATTTATTAGTGGCTTTCATTACGTCCTTCTAATGTAGATCCAGCCGAAGGAGCATTAGAAGAATTGCAGAGAATCATTGGCTTAATTCGAGAAAAATGGCATAATACGCAGATAATAGTGCGAGGCGATAGTGCTTATGCTCGTGAAGAGCTTATGAACTTTTGTGAAGAGAAAGAAGGGGTAAATCATGTGATAGCAATGGCAACAAATAGCCAATTTAAGTTACGAGCAACGAATTTTATTGAAAAAGCAAAAAAAGAATACGAAGAGAAGTTATTGCCAGTCACTGAATTGATGGATAGTCTTTTCTCTAAGGATGAAGACTTAGAAGAGGTGAGAAAGTTAGTTCCCAACGCAACTTGGTTTCGCTCTATCTATTATCAAACTGAAAAGTCATGGAGTCGTCAAAGAAGAGTGGTAACAAAAGTGGTTTATGGGAGTGAAGGGTTAGAGCTTCGTCACGTCGTCACATCTTTACCTCCTTCTCAAATTACGCCTTCTCAACTTTATACTAAACAATATTGTCCGAGAGGAGAAATGGAAAATCGGATTAAAGAACAGCAATTAGACTTATTTGCTGACCGAACTTCTACCCAAACCTTTCAAAGTAATCAACTTCGACTCTGGCTATCTTCAATGGCGTATGTTTTAATGCAAGCATTTCGTTATCACGGCTTGAAGAAAACTTCTTTGTCCAAAGCAACTGTCGGAACAATTCGCCTCAATTTCCTTAAATTAGGAGCGAGAATTACGGTTAGTGTGAGAAGAATTGTTATTGCCATATCCAGTTCTTGTCCTTATCAAGAGATTTTAGCTATTGCTCATTCCAGAATTCAAGCTATTCCCAATACTTCTTAAGTTTTCGGCTTCCATAACAACTAAATGATTTTTGAGGTGACTGAATTTTATTTCAGTCGGCTTTGTCGTGTAAACTTGGCGTGATTAACTAAGTTTGAGTGAAAAAAACAGGTGATAATTGACAATTTCAGGATAATTTTGTTTGATGAATTGGAATTTTTATATTCTTCTTTAAAAATCTCAACTTTTAAGCGGCAAATTGACTTATAGTATTAGTTTGTGAGAAATGCGGGTATGGCGATTACTCCCTTGGTTTCTGATTTTACTGCCGTTGGCGTGGCTGATTTCGCGTTGGCTCGATTTGATGGCATTGGGGGAAGACTTACCCCGTACCCTCGGATTATCCTTGGAAAAAGCTCGCCTCATGTCCGTTGCGATCGCGGTGGGTTTAGCGGCGACAGCCGTTGCTACGGTGGGTACAATTAGTTTTGTTGGCTTACTCGCCCCCCACGCCGCCCGTCTCTTGGTTGGTTCTCGTCATCGCCAACTGCTCCCCATTGCCGCAATTTTGGGAGCGATTTTGGTTACCCTGGCGGATAGTCTGGGTCGAATTATTCTTGCTCCCAGAGAAATGCCTTCGGGACTGGTCACAGCACTAATTGGCGCTCCCTATTTTCTGTGGCTACTTTATCGAAATCAAAAGTAAAATTTTAGGGAAGAGAGAAAAATTTTGAGAATCCCAGGACTATGCCTCTGGTAACTGCATAGGTTCCCAGACTTCAGAGATATAAAGGGTTATGCTCCTTCCTACATAACCCCCTCAGGCAATATCTGAGGGTTTTTTTTGACTTTTCACCTTTTTTTCACAATTGTTCGATAGATTTAATCATAGTTGTTACCCTGATGTGGAAGTGATTACCCACCCCCTGCTGAAACGGCGGGGGTCTTTTTTTGTCTATTTTTTGTCCATGTTGGTCGGTGCGCCGATCATCAGCTTCATATCTTGATTTACACTCTAAAAGGGGAAAAACCAATGACAAAGGACAATTCATGAGTTCAACACTTCAGCGTCAAATTCAGCAGTTTTACGACGCCTCCTCTGGACTGTGGGAACAGGTTTGGGGCGAACACATGCATCATGGTTATTATGGTCCGCTGGGTCGTGAGAAAAAAGGTCGGCGTCAGGCGCAAATTGATTTAATTGACGAACTGCTGAATTGGGGTAATGTGCAGCATGCCGAGAATATCTTAGATGTGGGGTGTGGGATTGGCGGGAGTTCTCTGGACTTAGCCCAACGGTTTGGGGCGCAGGTACAAGGGATTACGCTGAGTCCCGTCCAAGCGGCGAGAGGAACAGAACGGGCAAAGGAGACAGGGTTAGAGGCTGAGGTGGAGTTTCAGGTGGCTGACGCCTTGGATATGCCGTTTGCGGATAACTGTTTTGATTTTATCTGGTCGTTAGAAAGTGGGGAACATTTACCCGATAAGCAGAAATTTCTGGCAGAATGCTACCGGGTTCTGAAACCGGGTGGGACATTTCTGATGGCGACGTGGTGTCATCGTCCGATTACGCCAGCCACGGGAGAGTTGACGGTGGATGAAAAGCAGCATTTAGAGCAAATTTACCAGGTTTACTGTTTACCTTATGTGATTTCATTGCCAGAGTACGCCGCAATTGCCCGTGAGTTATCTTTTGCGGATATTCGCACTGATGATTGGTCAGATGCAGTCGCACCGTTTTGGGATATTGTCATTGATTCAGCCTTTGAACCCCAAGCATTAATCGGTTTACTCAAAAGTGGTTGGGGTACAGTGCAAGCGGCGCTATCGTTGGGGTTAATGAGTCGGGGGTATCGGCGGGGTTTGATTCGGTTTGGGGTACTCTCTGCTCAGAAACCGTCATCTATAACGTTGTAAAATTATATTGTTTAAGAAGTTTGTAGTCAGGGCTTTAGCCCTATACAAAGTGACCTGTCCCGGTGGCGAGGAAGTGCGGAATGTGGGTTCAACTATGATGGTGATACGCCCCAATTTCGGGTTGAAAGGGAGCGATTTCTGGCTTCACATCTACGCCTAACTGATTCAGCATCGCCTGTAAAACGGAGTCAGGTGACAAGCGTAAATAGTGGGGAGTGACTTCCAAGGGGACGTGGCGATTACCAAGGTGATAGGCGGCTCGCAGTAAACTCAGGGGATGGGGAGACGTAACGGTTAAAACAGGTTCGGGTTTCGCCGCAATCTGCACCACTATCTCACCTGTCTCAGATTGGAGTAAATCCCCATCGTTGAGAATCGTCCCTCTCGGTAAACGCAGATACAAACCCTGACCCTCTGGGGTTTCAAAGCGGTAGCGTGTCCGGGTGCGTTCCTCGGCGGTGAGGGAAAGTGTAAAATTAGCGGAGAGTTCTGTGGCTGAGTTCAAGCGTTGCGTCAACGTCAGCATAAATTGCCCAATCTGTCAAGCTAAAGTGCCAGCTAAAGTGACCGTTTCAGGCGAATCAGTTGATTCTGAATTTGCCGTTGTAAATCGGGGTCTAATTGAGCTGTATTCGTAATGGCGTTAAATTGAGCCATGTTGAACCCCTGACTTTCGCCAATTTCTTTGGCTTTATTGCAATAGTTGACGGCAATTCCTTGGACATCAGAGGGGAGTTCTTTGAGGGAATCGGGTTGGGTGCAGGTAATATTAGGAATCTGGTCTTGATTTATCTGTTGCTGAATTTCGCTGAAGGCAGTTTGACGGCTATTTTCGATCGCCAGAAGTGCCTTGGCGTAATTCCTGATTTCCTCTTCGGTGATAGTTTCGGGTGGTAACGGGGAAATAGTGGGACTTGCCTCTGGAGTGGAGTTAGAGGCACATCCAGAGAGAATGAGGGCGAGTGCGGTTACACAACTCGTCCAGGAAATCCTATAGGTTCGCGATCGCGCCTGTATGGGCATGGAATCCGATTCAAGTAGCAACGGCAAAGTGTAGCTCTATTTTGACAGGTTTTGACCGTTTGGAACTCAGGAACTTAGTAAAACTCAGGGTTCTTGCTTATATCTAGAGTTCCTTACCGAGCGTTATGATACCACAAGAGGGGCTTATCGTTGGCTGGATTCTTGCTGTCTTTGTAATGCATCTTGAATCCGCTGTCGTAAATTACCATCTTTTTCCGCCAGACGTGTAATTTGATTGAATCGGGAGGGGGTTAAATAATTATTGACCAGCGCTAACGCTTGGTTACAATAAGTATTGGCAATTTTTCGCGCCTCCTGAGACGGCAGTTGATTGATGGTTTCTGAGCGATGACACTGGATATCAGGAATGTTGCCATTTACGATTTTTTTAATTTCGTTATAGGCAACTTGGCGCAAGGGTTCCATGGCTAAAACTGCTCTAGCATAGTTGGTAACCTCCGCCTCGGTAACAGCTTGTTGAGCATAGACAGCACGGCTGAAGTCCAAACTTAGGGACTGTCGCGAAAGTTCGGGAATGAACCCAGACAGTAAACCTAAGCTGGTTAGTGCAGCTACAATAAGTGGACGAGAGAAACGAGGCACATGAGGGTGATTACAGTAGGACGTGATCATGACGATCGCAAATAATTAAACAGTACACAACAAAACCCAGAGTGGGCTTGTTTTTCCTGAACTATTTTAGGGGATAGAAGTTCCGCTGTCGGGTGTCGGGTGTCGGGTGTTGGGTGTGGGGAAGCTGGGGAAGCTGGGGAAGCTGGGGAAGCTGGGGAAGCTGGGGAAGCTGGGAGACAAAATTTCTATTGCCTATTGCCTATTGCCTATTGCCTGACATAAGACGAATTAATGACAAATTTGACACAATTTTATCACTTGAGTTTGCAGAGTGGAGAGTCCATCAGCACCTCGTTTTAGGCTAACCTCTAACTCTAATAAAACTCGTAACGTTGCCATTAATTGATCCAGGCTGAGGTGTTGTACATCTTTCTTCAGGAAGTAAATACGCTTAGGGTTACCAACTTCTGCGGCGTTAGCAATAACTTTTATATCCTTTTCTCCCTCACTCATCATTAGCTTCACCCATAACCATGTGCGAAATTGTCCCACAAGGGTGGCGACAATTCGTAATGGGTGTTCGTTGTTGTTGATTAAGTCAGCAATCAATCCTAATGCTTTATGAGTATCGCCTTTGAGGATACTCCCGGCTAATTGTAGGCTATTGTGAGTTGTGGTGGTGACTAACGCAGAAACAGCGCGTTCATCTAAGCTAGTTGTCTCATCGCCTGCGTAAAGGCGTAATTTGTCGAGTTCGTTGGTAAGTTGACGGGTATTGTTCCCCACTGCATCAGCCAGGAGTTCAGCCGCTAGGGGAGTGAGTTTAACACCAGTGGTTTGGGCGTAGGATTTAACCTGTTGGACTAATTCCTCGGTTTTCCAGGGGGGAATTAGCGGAAATTCTCGGATTTTGGCGTGTTTTTGCAGCAGTTTGGTGGATTTGAGCCGTCCATCGGGGCGATTATGACTGGTGAAGAGTAATATAGATTCTGGTGGAATGGCGGGGAGAGTGCGTCCAAGTTCAGCCAGAACATTTTCGGAACAGGTTTGGCAAACGTTGGTATCAACGAGCCAGACGAATCGCCCTCCCATCCCAAATGGGGGAGTCATCGCTTGATTGAGTCCCTGAATGACGGCATCGGGTTGGTCTGGGGGAATTCTATCATAGTTAAAACTCAGCCAGTTGGGGTCGAGGACAGACTGGCGTAGTTCGTTGATGGCTTGGGTAAGGGCGAAGTCATTGTCTCCCCAATAAAGATAAATTGGCATAAGGACGTTTAGCGCATTCGGAGGAAATGAAACGTGGATGATACCTATCCAACTTATATTAATCGGGTGGTGAGGATGACTGTACTCGATAGTTATCACTCTCAGTTACCCAATATCCAGGAGTCACCGAAGTTTGAGCATCTGGCTGATGGCACAACCAAGGCGGTTAATTTTCCAGGATACACGGTGATGACGCCACCCTGGGAGGATGAGTCGGAGAATCAGGCGTTTTACGGGAGTTTGCAAGAGTTACAAACAATATTAGAAGGGGAATTTAAGTCGAGTTTAATGATATCGCTTCCGCCTGAGAGTTTTCACTTAACGCTGGCGGATTTAATTTGGGAGAATAATTATCGGGATGCGGTGCAGAATAATCCAGAGTTTGATCCGCAACTTCAGGGACGCATTCGAGAGAGTTTTGGACAATATCAGGAGTTGTATAGGAGTTCTTATCCTATATATTGGCAGTTTTTCGGCGTGATTGTTATGCCGCGTGCGATTGGGGTTTGTTTGGTGCCAAAAGATGAGGAGTCTTATCAACGAGTGGTTGAGTTCCGGCGTTGTATTTATCAAAATCCGGGGTTAATTGGTTTGGGGGTTGAGCAGCAGTACCATTTTACGGCACATATTACGTTAGGATACTTCGGGGAAATTCCAGCACAGCTTGAGCGCGATCGCATTAGTAGTATGTTATCGGATTTGAATCAGCAATGGTTAGCGAAGGAGGATAATTTATTTTTGGTTAAGCGGGCTGAGTTGCGGAAGTTTGATAATATGACTCATTTCTATCGCAAATCGGATTTTCCGGTTGTTGAGTTTTGATCTGAGTTAGTGTGGGGTGGGGGGAATGTTTACGTTGATTAGTTTAAAACGCGCCCTTTGTTAGGTTGTTGAAGATGGAATTTGTGTATTTGCGGTGTGAATGGTTTTGTCTCAGGATTGAATCGTTTTTAACGCAGAGGTTCGCAGAGGTAAGCGCAGAGGGACGCAGAGGGTTTGACGTTAGTTGTGAGTAGGAGATGGTAGGATGTTTCTGGCTAAGTTTCGATTGTATAATTATAAGTCGTTTCGCGATTCGGGTTGGTTGGAGTTTGCGCCCGGTATCAATATTATTGTCGGACAGAATAATTCTGGCAAGACGGCGCTGTTGGAGGCGCTGACGCTGAATTTTAAGAATGTGCCGCATCGGAGTTTGAGAATGTTACCTAATTCAGATTCACGATTAGATGATGAATCGAGGGTAGAAGTTATAGTAACTTTATCCAAGGCGGAATTTATTGATTTCATAAATAAATTACCTGATCATTCCTTTGGGATATTGCCGCACAATCATCAAAAATTACAAGAATTCGTTGGTTTTTTTTATGAATGGCTATACAGTTCTAAAGATATTAATATTCAAGCTAATCAAGCCGGAGATTCATATATTGAAGATAATGATATACAAATCACTGATATCAATACTTCTATAAAACTTTACCATGTTACAAATAACAATCGGGATAGCCTATTGCTAACAAGTCATCAAACAAAAATAATTTATTTTGAGTTACTAGAGGATAATAAATTAAATATTGGCAATGAAATAACTGTTGAGGGAGATAAAAAATACATTTGGATTACGGTATTTAATAAGTTTAAATACCGTATATATCGTTTTTATGCTGAACGTCCCACTCGGTCAGTATGTGCTTCTGGAAGTAGCCGATATCTTCAATCTGACGCATCTAATCTTCCTGAAGTTATCAATAAATTAGAGGAGAGAGGAAATCGAAAAGTATTTGATAAGTTGAATGAGTATGCATCAAAGATTTTTCCAGAAATACAAGAATTTTCTGTTCGTAATATAAAGCGCAAAGAAAAACCATCGCTGTTCTCTTCTTCAATAGAAATTTTAGTATGGTCGAAAGATGCTGCTGAAAATGATAGAGAAGATTTAGCGATTCCTCTTTCAGCTTGTGGGACTGGAATTGGTCAGGTATTAGCAATTCTATACGTAGTTATTACCTCCCAACAACCTCGAACTATTATAATTGATGAACCCCAATCCTTCCTGCATCCGGGTGCAGCGAAGAAACTAATCGAGATTCTGAAAGAGTTTCCGCAGCATCAATATTTTATCGCCACTCACTCACCGATGATTATAGCGGCGGCGAATCCTTCTACTATTGTGAAGCTGCGGTATGAGGAGGGGGAAAGCAAAGCCGAGGTGATGAATTTAGACGATATTAAGGAACAGCGTTCTCTATTAACTGACTTAGGCGTTAGATTATCCGATATTTTCGGGATGGATAATATTCTCTGGGTGGAAGGAGAAACGGAGGAAAACTGTTTTCCGATGATTCTAGAGAAATTAGCGACAACATCTTCTTTAAGAGAACTACAAATCCTCAGAGTTAGGAAGGTTGGAGATTTTCAGCATAAATCCACTAAAGCGACTGACAATATATTTTACATCTACGATCACCTGAGTAGTCGGATCAGTTTATTCCCGGATCAGATGCGGTTTTTATTTGATCGAGAGAATAAGTCAAATGCGGAAATTGCCAAGCTGGAAAGGGAACGTCCTAATTTGTTTTTTCTCCCTCGCTGTATGTATGAAAATTATCTGCTAAATCCACGAGCAATCACCAGCATTATCAATGATGAGTATGAAGGATGTAAAAATCTTACACCTGAAGAAGTTGAGGCGGCTAAAGTCTCTGAAGCGGATGTTGAACAAAAAATTGCTGATAATAAATCTAAGAAGCGTTACTTTGACTCTAAAGAGTTTCAGGACGAAAAGCTAAAGAATTCAGACTGGGTTGACCAGACTATTAATGCAGCTAAGCTGCTCAAGGATTTGTTTTCGGAGTTGTCGGAAAATCGAATAGAATTTCGCAAAACTCGACATTCGCTTAAGCTTACTGAATGGTTACTTGAACATGAACCTGAACAAATGATTGAACTGGCGGAGTTTTTGCAGAAAGTGATTGAAGGGAATAGGGTTCAGGATTAAATTTTAGTTGAGTTTGTAGTTTGATCAATGTAATGGTGCGTTACGCTACGCTAACACACCCTACGGATTAAGGCTTTTAATTAAAAATTTAGTTCGCGATTCATTTAGAGAAAATAACGATAGGTAATTTTTATGAACCCGCTAAATCATCCAATTCTAGAGCAAAGTTTCGCTATCATTGACCAAGAGATTGGTGAACATAGGTTCACGCCGGATGAATATGCTATTGTCCGGCGGGTGATTCATAGTACTGCTGATTTTGAATTTGCTAAACTGATTTATTTTAGCCCAGAGGTAATTACATTAGGAATTACAGCTATTCAGAATAAAGTCCCGATTATTACTGATGTGGGTATGGTTAAACAGGGAATTACGGGAATGGTGAGTAAGACGTTTGGGAATCTGGTAATGGCGGCGGTTGAACAAGCATCGGTGGCGCTTCCTGGTAAGACGCGCACGGAAACGGGTTTATTAAGTTGTTATCGTCAGTTTCCGGAAGCTATTTATGTGTTTGGTAATGCGCCGACTGCACTCTTAGCATTATGTGCTGAGTTACAACAAGCTTCAGTAAAACCAGCTTTGGTTATTGGCGCACCTGTGGGGTTTATTTCTGTCGTAGAAGCAAAAGAAGCTTTAGCAAAAATCCCAATTCCACAAATAAGGATTAATGGGCGCAAAGGGGGTTCTCCTGTCGCGGCGGCGATTCTTAATGCTTTAATGATCTTAGCCTGGGAAAATTCGTGAACTTAACTCATAAGTGTTTGTAGTCAGCGCTTTAGCGCTTCTGGCACTAAAGTGCCTACTACGAACACCATAAAATATTAATAATAAATGACAAATGACAAATGACAAATGACATTCATGTAGTCGGAATTGGTTTAGAGGGTGCGGCGGGACTGACAGAATCCGTGCGACAATTAGTAGAACGAGCGACGCTATTAGTGGGGAGCGATCGCGTCTTGGGTTACTTCCCTGAACATCCCGCACACCGCTTGGTTTTGGGGGATTTGACGCAGGTAATCCGGGAGATTCGTCGCCAGTTGGCTAAGAATGAGCCAAATTGCTGTATCATCGTGTTAGTGAGTGGCGATCCTTTGTTTTTTGGCTTGGGACGTTTGTTATTAGCTGAATTGCCACCTGAACATCTCACGTTTCATCCCCATGTCAGTGCGGTACAATTAGCATTTAGTCGGGTGAAAGTCCCTTGGCAAGATGCGGTAACGATTAGCAGTCACGGGCGTTCTTTAGAACGGTTAACCCAAGCGCTACAACAGGGAACCGACAAAATTGCCGTGCTGACGGATAAAATAAATACGCCGAGTGCGATCGCAAATCTATTACTTGATCTGGATTTACCCTGTGAGTACCAGTTTTGGCTGTGTGAAAACCTGGGTGGAACCGATGAACGGGTGCGATGTTTGCCTGTGGATGCGGTACACTTAGAAGCGATCGCGCCGCTGAATGTGGTGATTCTCCTGCGTCAGTCTGAACCGAGTGATACTCCCCTAGATGTCGCCACATTACCTATTTTAGGGCTATCGGATCACAGTTTTGCCAGTTTTCGCGATCGCCCCGGTTTAATGACTAAGCGAGAAATCCGTACTCTGATTTTAGCGGAACTATCCCTACAACCGGAACAAATTATCTGGGATATTGGTGCAGGAACGGGTTCCGTCTCCATTGAAATTGCCCGATTATCGCCTACGTCTCACGTCTATGCGATCGAAAAAACGGCAATGGGAACGGCTTTAATTGAACAAAATTGCCGCCGTTTACAGGTTACGAATGTCACCTCTATTTATGGTACAGCACCGGATATATTATCTCAACTGCCCACCCCCCAGCGGGTGTTTATTGGCGGAAGTGGCGGGAATTTATTGGCGATTTTAGAACGAACCCAGGCACAATTAGGAGATAATGGCATAGTAGTGTTAGCCTTAGCCACCTTAGAACACCTGAATCAAGCAGTCAACTGGTTTAGCGATCGCGGTTGGACGTATCGATTATTACAGGTTCAGCTTTCCCGTTCCATTCCCGTCGCCCAACTCACTCGTTTTACCCCCCTAAATCCGGTGACGATTATTCAAGCTATGCGATCGGATACAATAAATAATTTGTAGGGGAGTGTTTCGCCATTGTAGGGGCGGGTTTAGCCACATCCGTGTCAACTTAAGCTCAACCCCTCACCCCCAGCCCCTCTCCCAACCCCCCTCGTTCCCCCCTACAAGAGGGGGGATGACTAAGGATGCTTCGCTTTTATGGCAGGGGAGAGGGGAGCAAGAGAATCCGATTCCCCTTCTCCCCACGGACCGGAGTTGGGGTTAGGGGATGAGGGGGAAATGTCGAGAAGTAGATAGACACAGCTTAAAACCTTACCAGCATGGATTTTCTACCTTAAGTTGACACGGATGGTTTAGCCACTCAAACTACTTGGCATCAAAAACTGAACAACAAAACCCGCCCTAGCTGGTTACCAACTGGTTCCCAAAAACTAAACCACAAAACCCGCCCTGATTCATCAGTCGTCGATTATGTAGAGACGCAGCAGGCTACGTCTATCATCAGTGACATGAAGCAAGTTACAGTTTATCTCAACCACGGAAAACACTGTACCGGAAGCTCCGATAACGGCAGAACCACCACCGAGAACCATATCTTGTATCCCGGTGATATGTGTATTGTTGATCCCGCCAATTCCAAAAAACACAAATACAGAGGTAGAATTGGCAGACTGGATGGAACCCAACGCAAAGGAATTCCTCGACTTTGTTTCACCGACAAAAAAGGCGGGTATGGTTATATTAATCCTGTTGATCTTTCCCCTCTCCCCGCCAATTTACCTGCTATAACCAGCATCAAATCATCGTCCCAAAAACCCCATCCCACCTTTCCGGTAGACTTACCGCCAAAAGTTCCTGGCGATAAAGATAGCCTACAACGTGCCATCTGTCTTCTGGGAAATCGCACTAAATCCGAACTGAAACAGAAACACCAAACCGAATTAAGAGAGCTAATTGGCACCTATCCCAACGCCCAGAGAGCCGCCGATTGGAAGAAAGGATTAAAGCAAGTGGTTAAACAGTCGGATTGAGGGAGATGAGGGAGATATGCCATGACACGTCTGTGTGTAGGGGCGGGTTTAGGGAATAATATTGATGGCTATCCCTAGCTTAGCTGCAAAACCAGCCCCTACCAAATGACAAATGACGAATGACGAATGACAAATGACCCAAAAATTTCGCCAACTCCTCCAACAACCCGAAACCCTAATTCTTCCCGGCGTCTATGATTGCATCAGCGCCAAACTCGCCGAAAGAATTGGCTTTGAAGCTATCTTTACCAGTGGCTTTGGCATTTCCGGTTCCACTCTCGGTAAACCCGATTACGGTTTTCTCACCGCTACCGAAATGCTGAATAGCGCCGGAAAAATTGCTGAATCCGTCACCATTCCCCTTATCGCTGATATTGATACCGGGTACGGAAATCCCCTCAATGTCATTCGTACCGTCACCGATATCGTTAGACTCGGTATTGCCGGAATTATCTTAGAAGATCAAGAGTTGCCCAAGAAATGCGGTCATTTTGCCGGAAAACGAGTAATTCCCGCCGCCGATCATATCCAGAAAATCCGCGCCGCTGTTCACGCCCGTGGTAAAAGTGAATTAGTGATTATTGCCCGTACTGACGCCCGTGCGCCCTTGGGACTCGACGAAGCGATTAATCGCGGACGTGCCTATTATGAAGCTGGGGCAGATATCATCTTTATAGAAGCCCCCCAGTCTCTTGAAGATTTACAGGCGATCGCATCAGCACTTCCTAATGTGCCTCTGTTTGCCAATATGATAGAAGGGGGCAAAACTCCGGTGCTGTCGGGTCAACAACTACAGGCGTTAGGCTTCAAAATCGTCGTCTATCCCCTCTCTGGCTTATTTGCCGCGACTAAAGCCATGATGGACTGTTTGAGTCATTTGCGCCAACAAGCGACTACCGCAGGCTTTTCCAATCTCGTCTCCTTCCCAGAATTTGAGCAGCTTATTGACGTACCGCACTATCGCCAACTCGAACAGCAGTTCACTGTATCAGACGCATCACCACCGGGGGAAACGGGATGAGATGATGGGGTGATGAAGTGATGGGGAAGTTAATTGAACATTATTGCACTTGGTCAGGCGAGAGGCAATACTGCTCGGATAAGCTTTCTCCCTCAGCTTCCCCAGCTTCCAGACGTGCCATGGCACGTCTCTACATTGCTCCCCCAGCTCCCCCGGCTTCCCTGATTGATCCGGTTGACCAATAGAAGAATGTCAGTATACATGGGTAGAAAGGGACGCCATCTTCAAAACTTAACCGGAATCCCCTGAAATCCCCTGTAGACGGCAACTACACCTAACCATTACGGTTCTGCCCACTGATAGAGTCCATCATACAGAGGTAAAGTGTTAGTAGAAAGTACATAAAAATTTACAAATAAGGGTAAATCGTTTACCCCTTCAGCCAATCATATACCGCTCGGCAAAGGAAACCAACCATGTTTGAACATTTTACAGACAGAGCTATCAAATCCATTATGCTCGCTCAAGAGGAAGCCCGTCGCCTGGGACATAACCTCGTGGGAACAGAGCAAATTCTCTTGGGATTGCTGCGAGAAGGAACCAGTGTCGCGGCGATTGTCCTGAAAGAGATGGATGTCACCCTGGAATCAACCCGGAAAGTCGTCGAGAAAATCATTGGTCGCGGATCTGGGTTTGTTCCGGCTGAAATTCCCTTCACACCTAAAGCTAAACGCCTGTTTGAGCAATCCTTCAAAGAAGCTCGACAACTGGGACATAATTATATCGGTCCAGAACATTTGTTACTTGCCATCCTCCAAGACACCGACAGCGTTGCGGGTAAAGTGTTACAAAGTTTAGGCGTCAATCCATCCACCGCCCGCACTAAGCTGATTCAAGCCATCGGTGAAGTGGCTGCTGCTGCAACCGCTAGAGGACCGGGTACGTCAATGATGGGTCGCACATCAAAGTCCGCCACCTTGGAAGAATTTGGCAGGAATCTGACCCAGTTAGCCTCAGAAGGTAAGTTAGACCCTGTGGTGGGTCGTGTCAAGGAAATCGAACGGATTATCCAGATTTTAGGACGCCGAACCAAGAATAATCCCGTATTATTGGGAGAACCTGGCGTGGGTAAAACCGCGATCGCAGAAGGATTGGCGCAACGGATTTCCGATAGTCAGGTGCCAGAACTGTTGGAAAATAAGCAGGTAATCAGCCTGGATATTGGATCACTGATTTCCGGTACTCGCTTCCGGGGTGACTTCGAGGAACGCATCAAGAATATAATGGCGGAAGTGCGTGAAGCCGGAAATATTATCCTGGTGATTGACGAAATCCATACCTTAGTCGGTGCTGGGGCGCTAGAAGGTGGATTAGATGCAGCAAATATCCTCAAACCCGCTTTAGCACGAGGCGAACTCCAGTGTGTCGGGGCGACAACGTTGGATGAATACCGCAAGCATATTGAGCGAGACGCTGCCCTAGAACGCCGTTTCCAACCGATTATGGTGGGTGAACCCTCGGTTGAGGAAACCATTGAAATTTTGCAGGGGTTGCGGGATGCTTATGAGCAACATCACCGAGTAGAAATCTCTGATCATGCGTTAGATGCAGCGGCGAAACTGTCCGATCGTTATATTAGCGATCGCTTCTTACCGGACAAAGCCATTGACTTGATTGACGAAGCCGGAAGCCGTGTGCATCTGATTCATTGTCAGCCGTCTCCCGCGACACGAGACATCAAGCGTCAAATG
The DNA here is from genome assembly GCF_000155555.1 of Coleofasciculus chthonoplastes PCC 7420. Taxonomy (GTDB): domain Bacteria; phylum Cyanobacteriota; class Cyanobacteriia; order Cyanobacteriales; family Coleofasciculaceae; genus Coleofasciculus; species Coleofasciculus chthonoplastes_A. Next base: position 57,246 of record NZ_DS989870.1, on the reverse strand, counting down.
CGTCAGGTGACCAAAGAAAAAGAAGAAGCTGTTCGTCTCCAAGACTTTGAGAAAGCCGCCCAATTGCGCGATCGCGAACAGGAACTGGAAACGCAGCTACAAGCGATTCTGCAAGCGGAAACCGATGAAGATACCCCCGTACAGACACCGCTGGTGAATGAGGAAGATATTGCCCACATTGTCTCCTCCTGGACAGGTGTACCCGTCAACAAGCTGACCGAATCTGAATCAGCCCTGCTGCTACATATAGAAGATACCTTGCACCAACGCTTAATTGGTCAAGAAGAAGCCGTTACAGCCGTCTCCAAAGCGATTCGACGGGCGCGGGTGGGGTTAAAAGACCCGAATCGACCCATCGCTAGCTTTATCTTCTCTGGACCGACGGGAGTGGGTAAGACGGAACTGGCGAAAGCGTTGGCGGCTTACTTCTTCGGGTCAGAAGAGGCGATGATTCGCTTGGATATGTCCGAATACATGGACCCGCACACCGTCTCTAAGCTAATCGGTTCGCCTCCCGGATTTGTCGGCTATGACGAAGGCGGTCAACTCACAGAAGCCGTCCGGCGTCAACCCTACACGGTACTCCTGTTTGACGAAATCGAGAAAGCACACCCCGATGTCTTCAATAGTCTCTTACAACTGTTGGATGATGGTCGGTTGACAGATGCCAAGGGTCGTACCGTAGACTTCAAGAACACCCTGATTATCATGACCTCGAACATCGGTTCGCGGGTGATTGAAAAAGGTGGCGGTGGTTTCGGATTTGAAGACTCAGATAATCTGGCTGAGTCTCAATACAACCGGATTCGTAGCCGTGTGAATGATGAACTCAAGGATTATTTCCGTCCAGAATTCCTCAATCGCCTTGACGATATTATCGTCTTCCGTCAGTTAAACCGAGATGAGATTAAGCAAATTGCTGATCTCCTCCTGGTAGAAGTTTCAACTCGCTTAGTTGAACAGGGAATTACCCTAGAAGTGACCGAACGGTTCAAAGATCGTTTAGTCGAAGAAGGGTATGATCCCAGTTATGGGGCGCGACCTTTACGTCGGACGATTATGCGGCTATTAGAAGATAGTTTAGCTGAAGCCATGTTAGCGAGTGAGATTCTGGAGGGAGAAACCGCTGTGGTTGATGTAGATGAGAATGGTGAGGTGAAGGTTTTACCGGGTGAATCGCCAGCGCGATTGTTGCAACCTGTTGGTTAAAATTTAGCAACCTCTTCCAGACGTAGCATGTAACTTGTTCTAGACGTAACATGCTACGTCTTTTTTTGTGAGAATTCAGATTAATTAGGGCGGGTTTTGTTTTGCATTTATTGGTGAGGAGGGCGGGTTTTGTTGTTCCGTAATATGTCTTATAATTACGAACTCTTAATCATTGGTGCAGGGTCTGGCGGACTAGCAGCAGCGAAACGAGCCGCTGCTTACGATATCAACGTGGCTGTGGTGGAAAAAGAATCCCTAGGTGGCACTTGTGTCAATCGCGGCTGCATTCCCAAAAAATTAATGGTTTATGCGGCGGCTATATTGGTGTAGAATTTGCCAGTATGATGGATGCTTTGGGATCTGAGGTCACGCTGATGGATGTCGAAGAGTCAATCTTACCTGGGTTTGATCAGGATATCCGTATGTCTGTGCAAAAGGGCTTTCTCGCCGTGGCGATTCGCCAGGGTATCAACAAGCAAGAGCTAGATGCGACGATTTGTATCCATCCCACGATTGGAGAAGAGGTTCTCACGCGGGATTAATGGGGAAGCCAATTCTATTTTCGGCAAATTGTATTCAGGCACACATTGGTACACTCAGACAAATTACAAATGACAAGACTCATCCCCCTATAATTGAGGAAAATCAAGAGCAAAGTAGCCCAAATGAGTGCAACAAATAGCGCTAAAAAAATAAAATTCGGTACCGATGGCTGGCGGGGAATCATCGCTGATGATTTTACCTTCGCCAATGTCTGTAAGGTAACTCGTGCGATCGCTAGTTATCTGGATACAGCCTACGGCAAAGACCGCCCCGTCTTGGTAGCCTACGATACCCGCTTCTTGGCTGATGAGTTTGCCCGCACCGCTGCTGAGGTTTTGGCAGACTTGGGCTGGACGGTAAAAATTGTCAACCGGGATTGTCCGACGCCAGTGATTGCTTATCAAGCGCGTCAACTCAACTCAGCCGGAGCGCTGATGTTTACAGCATCCCACAATCCCGCTGCCTATTGCGGGATTAAATATATTCCGGATTATGCAGGTCCTGCTACCCCGGAAATTACGGATACGATTGTTTCCAATATTGCTGGTGCCGATGATGCGCCGCCGAGTGGTAAGTCGGGTGATAAAATTTCTACCTTTGATCCAAAACCGGATTATTTACAGTTTATTTACACGCTACTAGACGTAGAACGGATTCGGCGGGCGCAACTCAACGTAAAATACGACGCTCTCTATTCCACCTCTCGCGGTTATCTGGATGATGTTCTGGAACACTGCGGCTGTCAGACGGAAAGCTTTAACACTACCCGCGATGTCTTATTTGGTGGCGGAATGCCTGAACCAAAAGGCGAGTATCTGGTAGGGTTAAGAGAAGCCGTGACGCGAGATCAGGCGGATTTAGGTCTCGCCACCGATGGAGATAGCGATCGCTTTGGTATCGTAGATGAGCAGGGGAATGTGCTAACCCCCAATACTGTGCTATTGTTACTGGCACGTCACCTGATTAAAAACAAAGGTAAAAAAGGTGCGATCGTCCGTACCGTTGCCACAACTCACCTATTGGATAACTTTGCCGTAAAACATGGTCTAGAAACTTACGAGACAGCCGTCGGTTTCAAATACATTGGTCAGAAAATGCGGGAAACCGAGGTGCTGATTGGCGGTGAAGAATCCGGCGGATTGAGTGTGATTGGACATATTCCGGAAAAAGACGGGATTTTAGCCAATATGCTGGTGGCTGAAGCCATTGCATACGAAGGTAAACCCCTCAGTCAGTTAGTCGAAGAAGCAATCAAAGAAGCTGATGGTCCAGTTTATAATCAGCGTCTAGATTTGCATTTAGACGAGGATCATAAAGCTGCTGTTCTAGACACTTGTACCAAAAATCCTCCTAAAGAAGTGGCTGGGATTAAAGTTAAAGAAGTGGGGCGCAAAGACGGGATTAAACTCTATTTATCAGAAGGAAGTTGGGTGTTATTGCGTCCCTCCGGTACCGAACCCCTGATGCGGGTGTATATGGAAGCGGATTCTCCCGAAAAGCAAAATCAAATTGCTGAGGCGATGAAGCAGATGATTCAGCAGATGGAACCAGCAACGGTATAACTAAAGCTTGCTGAATCAGGGTTGTAGAGACGTTGCATGCAACGTCTCTACACAGCAAGAGGAGGCGATTGAAATCGCTGCTACACAAACCAAGTCCGCCTGCGCGGACTGGATTACAGAAGATTTCAACACTGAAATGTAAAGCAAGAATCTGAAATTAAGTTGTTTCAATCCCTGATAGGGATTATAGAGGATTTCGACCTGATAAGAAAGTATGCTGTTGGCTTACTTCTCAGTTTCAATCCCTGATAGGGATTATAGAGGATTTCGACTGCCGACCTCTGAAACGCTTGCTGTATATAGTTTTCAAGGTTCAGTTCCGAGAGACTCTCTTTAATATACCATTTCAGACTTCAGCAGACAAGAAGCATCTAAAAAAAACATCCAGAATCCAGTACCAGTAAACGTTTCACGATTTCCGAGACCCTCATTTTTCTGCTAGTGTACTCAAAGCCAGAACCCATAAGGGATACAGCCGCAAAATCACCACAGCCTTTGAAAACACCTATCCCTTCTCGGATTTAAGCCCAAAAAATCGAATCATCCCGAATAACTTCACCCCCGATGCGCTCAACCTTCCATTGACAACACCCCCAGAGGCAGTAAGACCGAATGCTATCCTGGTCTAGCTTAATAACTTTGCCCAGATGCGATCGCCACTTAGCATACTGGATATCGTCAAACTGCACTCATATAAACTATACTGCATCCACTGCCCTGAAGACCTAAGCTTGAGATGAAAGCCTTAACTAATCTACTCACATCTGTGATTGTCGCCGCTTGGATTGCCGCAATTGCCATCTTATCGGTACAAAACGCCACACTTGTATCCCTGAGATTTCTCAATGTTGAGTCCATTAAACTCCCTGTGGGAATTGTCTTGGCGTTTAGCGTGGGAATAGGCGTGATTGTTGGGGCAATTATTCCCTGGGTGTGGCAGATAGAAGGCAGAAGGCGATTATAAGTAGGTGGACATAATTAACGTGAACGGTGAAGATAGTCATTCGTCATTCGTCTTATGTCATTTGTAAGGGTTTGAGGTTTGTTTACAAAACTTAGTACGGTGCCGTTTTCTTTTTAGGTAATCTGTAGGGGCAGGTTTAGGGAATAAATTGTAGGGGCGGGTTTAGGGAATCAATTGTAGGGGCGGGTTTAGGGACAATTGTAGGGGCGGGTTTAGGGAATAAATTCAGCTATTCACCAATAACGGAACAACAAAACCCGCCCTATCTCACCAATAACGGAACAACAAAACCCGCCCTATCTCACCAATAACGGAACAACAAAACCCGCCCTATCTCACCAATAACGGAACAACAAAACCCGCCCTATCTCACCAATAACGGAACAACAAAACCCGCCCTATCTCACCAATAACGGAACAACAAAACCCGCCCTATCTCACCAATAACGGAACAACAAAACCCGCCCTATCTCACCGATAACGGAACAACAAAACCCCCTGAATTCCCAACCGCGATCGCCTATCAAAAATGTCGGGGTGAAAGGCTGGGGCAGGGCGGGTTTCGTAGAAAGATGATTGGTGGCTTCATTAATTTTGTCCCTAAACCCGCCCCTACATTGGAAAAACGATAGTATGGGGATTGCAAGGTTTATAATTCTTTACGCCACCAACGCTGGACGCTGGTGAATCCCCGGATTTGTTGCTTCTAACCGAGTCGCCAAGGCAATCAGCGTAGCTTCAGCCGCAGGGCGTCCTACAAGCTGAACTCCTACAGGTAAACCCTTTGAATCAAATCCCGTCGGAAGTGCGATCGCGGGTAATCCACTGGCATTAAATGGAGGACAAGGCGCAATCCAACGAATAATATTGTGCAACGTTTCCTCTGGACTCAAATCCGCCCATTCCCCCACCCGAATCGTTGGGTGCATATACACCGGAAGTACCAGCACCTGAAAATTCTCAAAAAATCCGACAATCTGTCGCGATATAATCTGCATCTGGGCAACGGCTTGCAAATACTCCCCAGCCGAACCCGATTGGGCAGCAATCCATTGATTCATCGGACTTAACGCCGCCACGGGAATCCCTGTCGCCGTTACCCCGGCTTGCCACACCTTTTGAAAAGGTTCAATTAAAGCCCTAAAATCGGGACAACCCGGTTCCACCTGATGTCCCATCTCTTCCAAGCGTCGCGCCGTTTCATGCACCGCCTGCTGACAAACCTCTGCGGCATCCCCTAGAGGGGGTATTGCTGTAGAAAAAGCAATTCGCAATTGACCTAGCGGTTGACGAGTAGCTTCCAGAAACGATACCTCTGGTTCCGGTAACCAATAGGGATCACCGGGAATATAGCCTGACATTACATCCAGCAACGCCGCCGCATCCGCAACCGTGCGGGCTATAGAACCATTCGTTGCAATTCCATTTTGGCGATCGCCTACCGGGGCAAAGGATACTCGACCCCGTGCAGGTTTAATCCCCACCACGCCGCAGCAGGAGGCAGGTCCACGCACTGAACCGCCCCCATCAGAACCTTGGGCGATCGGGCATAATCCAGCAGCGACAGCCGCAGCAGACCCCCCACTTGATCCGCCTGGGGTGTATTCTAAATTCCAGGGATTACGGGCGGGAGGAAATCCTGGGGGTTCTGTGTAGGGAAGAGAACCCACTTCTGAGGTAGCTGTTTTGCCTAAAATGACGAATCCGGCTTGTTTAATCCGGGCGACGACGCCATCATCGTAGGGCGCTATTTTATCTTTGAGAATGGGTGTGCCGTAGCTACAAGGCAATCCCTGGACAGCGGTGAGGTCTTTTATAGCAATGGGTACGCCAAAAAAAGGGGGCAGTTCGGCACTATCTCTTACCTGCGTCAACTGTTCAGTCTTGGCTTTGGCATCCGCTAGCGCCATATCAGTGGCGACACTAAAATAACTGCCTAATTGAGGATTAAACTGTTGAATGCGGGCTAAATACAGTTCAACTAATTCTAAGGGAGATACTTGACCTTGGCGAATTAATTGCGCTTGTTCTAAGGCAGGTGTGAAGGCTAAATCAGTGTTAGTCATTTGTCATTTGTTGAAGACTGCTTGCTGTCTGTCGAGGTAGGTTTAGCGGGTGTAGGGTGCGTTAGCAAAGCGTAACATGAACACTCCCTCAAACGCAGAAGATGGGGGGGGTTTAGCGGGTGTAGGGTGCGTTAGCAAAGCGTAACGCACCATTTCAAACGATAGTCGTGAAACCCTATAACAATAGGCAATTGAGCCAATGACGCAGAGGTTTAGGTTGGTTGGGTTCTTGATAGTTATTGGGTAATAGTTTAATCAGCCCCTCTTCTAACGTTTCCATCGCCTTTTGGACTTCCTTCGGTTTGGGGCGTTTGGATTGAGGAAAGTGCAAAGGTTCGCCAAATCGCAGGGTTAATCGCTTGCGAAAATAAAGGTCATGAGTGCCAATCAAGGCTAGGGGTACAATGGGTACGCCCGCCCGCAACGCATACATAATCCCACCTCGCGCTAAGGGTAATTGTAATTCACCTTCAACCTCACCCAGTCTCCCCTCTGGAAAGATTAAAACGCCATCCCCACGGGCAAAAATTGCTTTTACTGCCCGTTCTAGCTGTCGCATCGTACCTAATCCGGCGTTGCTGGGTACATCCTCTTCAATGGCGGCGGCTAAGTCGGCTAAATCTTCACGCCCTGCTTGGGCGGCTTCAATAACCGCTTTTTCTTCTTTCCAGCGCCGTTCTAGGGGAATGACACCCCCAGCCCAACCCAAAATCCGGCGTTTCCACCAATGGTTATAGAGAGTACGAGCATCAGCCGGAGTATAGTAGTAGGGATGTCCGGGGACTTCGGCGAGAATCAATAATGGATCAATGTGATTGAGATGGTTGGCGGCGAGTAATGCAGGTTGAGTGGGGATATGTTCCGGGTTTTCGATTCGCACGGGGAACAGCAGATGAATGAACGATCGCAGAATGAAACGCCTTACTTTTCCCCTGACTCGCTGATCTGACTCCCCATTCGCGATCGCGTCCAGATTATTTCTAGCATTTTCGACAGCATTACGCACTCTGCGATCGCGGGCTGCACTTAATCCTTCTTTCACCCGTTGAATCATTGCAGGTGTCAGGGGTGGCGGTGGGGTTTGTTGGGTTTGCTGATTCTCTACGGAGGAACTCATAGGCAATTAGGGAAACAGGGAACACCGAGGTAGCCGGAATAGACTTCATCATTCATCTTTGATAACGTCTGTCCTCGATAGGACATGCAATAGCCCAGTTTTTCCTTTGTCACCATCTCCACTTCGTTGCTTTGATTACACCATCCTGAATGGCTTGGAGTCGCAACAGTTCAAGTCACAACGGTAGTATAGACAATTCAAAAACTGGCATACCATTATATACCAGTTTTTTCAGGTTATTATAAACTGCTCGGCATTTAAACCTTAATGTCAATAATGGCGAAATCCTTGCCGTAGTGCGAGCATCTTGCTCGCTAAATTGAGCATCTTGCTCGCTAAATTGAGCATCTTGCTCGCTAAATTGAGCATCTTGCTCGCTAAATTGAGCATCTTGCTCGCTAGATTGAGCATCTTGCTCGCTACTAATACCCAATTTAAATGCATGACAGCTTATCGTCAAATCTACTCAGTCTTAAACAAATCGATGCATAAACTCGTAGGTCAAATCCACTCGCCCTTTACGTAACATCGCCGGATCGAATCGTTCTGTGGTATTACAAGTCATTAAAACCACTAATTTTTGCTGCGCTTTAATCCCGGTGTCATCAATCACACTCTGATACAACGTTCCATCTAGCAAACTGAGAATATGCTCCGTTTTATTATTCCATTGCGCCACTTCACTAGCTCGATTTTTGGCTAGGTTATCCGCTTCGTTAATAATTAGCGCAACTCGTTCCAAATAACTCGGCGGTACAAAATTTTCTACCGCATCATGATCCAGAATAAAAATCGTATACCCTAACGGTACAAGAACTTCTTTTGCCAGCGCTTGTGTCCATACCGTTTTCCCGGTTCCCGGTTCACCATGCACCACAATCGCTAACTGGTTTTGATCCAGAATTGACTGCTGAACGGTATCCGTAAACCGTTGAATATCACTGGGAAAGTCTCTAATCTGAAACTGACTGTGAACCTGTCCCACTCGACTTTGATAGCCACTCAGCATCACAGCGACATTATACGTGGCTTTATTTACTAAAGGGCGAATCTCATCCGCCATTAAACTGTAGCAGCGCCGTCCTTGACCCTGGTTAGTAATTTGTAACCAAATCTCTGGATTCGACCAGTATCCATAGACTGTACCAAACACGTCTAAGCGTTGCCAATTAGCGAACTTTTCTAGAGGATAATAAAAGCGGCGATCCATATAATCTTGAGTAATTAAATCGGGACTGCCGAGAATATCCAACACTTTAAATAAAGTGACTTCTTGTAGTCGATTCAGGACATACTCAATTGGAATACTCTCACGGGTAACCGTTTGGGTGACGGGTGTATTGACAAATATCGTCTCCCGCTGGCAATGATTAGGCGTTGGTGGGTCAGGGGTAATATACTCCCAGAACTCATCCCACTCATAACGCATGTTTTCGGAAAATAAGCTCAAAACATTGGCGAATATATTATAGTGATTTCGCCCTAATGCATCAGCGACATCACTGGTAAAATCTAGACCCTTTTGCAATAACTCTGATGTATCATTTTGCAGCAAATGCCAAACAAAATCCCAAGCAAACTGCCGGGATAAAGGACGCCAGCCCAAGCCTAATAGTCCTTTCGCTTGCCGATTGTTCTGATGAGGATTGTCTTGATGCCAAACTTTTTCTGAAGTCATCGCTATTTTTCCTGCTGCGTTTGAGACTCTTGGTGAATTAGAGTTGTTGTAGATAGTTAGGGGGAACAGAATCCACTAACCACACGCCATTTTCGGAACAGTAGAATGTATGACCGTTCTCGGACATGGCTTTAGCATCAATGGCAAAAATGACGGGACGACCATGACGCTGTCCTACTTTTTTGGCGGTGGCAATATCCTGGGATAAGTGGACGTGATGCCGTGACATTTTGCATAAGCCTTGACGCCGAATCAATTCAACAGTTTTGTGACCTGTACCGTGGTAGAGTACCTCTGGTGGAAGGGTTGGTTCTAACTGTAAATCAACCGTGACACTATGCCCTTGATTGGCGCGAATCCGTGTTTCTGTCCCATCAAAGGAAAAGCGTTGTTTATCATTTTTGGCAACGACTTCTTTAAGTTCATTGAGAGTAAGGGGAAAGGAATAGTGTTTACAGGCGGATAGCAGTTGATCAACGTTGACCCAGCCCCCTGGTTCTAAGGTTAACCCAATCCGTTCGGGTTGATGCCGCAGATGTTTACTCAGATATTTACTAATTTTAACCAGACGGGTAGAGTTCATGGTTGATTGAATCAATAGCTTTTAAGAAGGGTTTCGCTAACCCTAAACAATGGTTGGATAACGTTGGCTTGAGTCTGAGTCAGATCAATGGGTTCACACTCAGGGGTGAGGACTATGGTTATTTGTATTATACAATACTACAATTACTAAAAATTGTCTACCTGTTAACTCTTCTGTCGCAATTGAATCCATTCTCGCGCCGCTTAAACCGTAGCGGTAAGAGGTTTGGCGTTTTCTGAGGTTACAGGCTTTTGCCAACAGCATAATGCTTTTGAGAATTCCCTTAGTCAGAGAGAAGAGGAAATGAGGAACGCCTGTTTCGTTAGCAGAAAACGTGGAATTAACGCCACCTGCTAAAGGATGAGTTATCCAGGAGGTACTATTCCTACTTCTGATATAGATACTCCGCGATCGCACGATCATCTCGTGTAACTATATGTTTTTTTCGGGTGAGTTGATACAATGAACCAGGCGTAGGAACACAGGAAGGGTTCTATGGAAAAGACATCAACCTCTAGCTATGGTGTAGTCTTAGTAACGGCAACATCTCCTGAAGAAGCCGACGCGATCGCTTCATCCTTAGTGGAAGCGCGAATGGCAGCTTGTGTCAGTATTACGCCTGTACAATCGATTTATACCTGGGATGGAAAGGTGAATCGTGACCAAGAGTGGCAATTAGTGATAAAAACAGATTTATCTCAATTTGACCAGTTAGCTGCCAAAATTCAGGAGTTGCATAGTTACGACGTTCCTGAAATTATTGGTTTGCCGATCATTGCTGGATCTGAGGCTTATTTACAGTGGATTTCGGAGAATGTATCTGTGAAAAAATTGTGACCTTTTGCTTCGGGAATAGTCCATAATTGGTAGGGGCGGGTTTAGGGACTTTCGTTTCGCCGTTGATGATAACGTTGAATCAAAACCCGCCCAGTTGTAGGGGCGGATTTAGGGACTTTCGTTTCGCCATTGATGATAACATTGAATCAAAATACGTCCAGTTGTAGGGGCGGATTTAGGGACTTTCGTTTCGCCATTGATGATAACGTTGAATCAAAATACGTCCAGTTGTAGGGGCGGGTTTAGGGACTTTCATTTCGCCATTGATGATAACATTGAATCAAAACCCGTCCAGTTGTAGGGGCGAATTTAGGGACTTTCGTTTCGCCATCGATGATAACATTGAATCAAAACCCGCCCAGTTGTAGGGGCGAATTTAGGGACTTTTGTTTCGCCATCGATGATAACGTTGAATCAAAACCCGCCCAGTTGTAGGGGCGGGTTTAGGGACTTTTGTTTCGCCATCGATGATAACATTGAATCAAAACCCGCCCTGACCTATTTTTCAATGTATGTATAGGGATGAGGGATAAATAATTTATGTCCTTTGTCCTCAGATGCGGGATAATCAGACTTTTGAGGAAGTCGCCATTTTTTAAAGTTGTACACCGTCACATTTCGTTCTGTTTAATGTCTACTTATGAACTCTCAAAGCGTATCCAATCCTTCTGGAAATTTCTGGTCAAATTATTAACCAGACATTGGCGTTCTCTGGTTCTATTATTTCTGGGTGTCTATATCCCCCTGCAAATCTTCGGAGAATTAGCCGAAGAAATTTGGGAAAAGGAAGGGGGTTTTCCCTGGGATGTGCCAATTTTATTAGCGATTCACTCAACAACTTCCCCTCAACTCGATGGGTTTGTGATAACCCTGACGAACTTGGGTGCATATTGGGGGGTGTTTCCTGTATCTGTGGCGATAGTACTGCTATTGGCATTCCGACGCCAGTGGCGATTCCTCACCTATGCGCTGATAACCTTTTTAGGTAGTCTTCTAATTAATCGTGCTGCTAAGTTAACTTTCCAGCGAGTACGTCCGAGTTTGTGGGAATCCCCTGCGCCAGAATCGGATTTTGCGTTTCCCAGTGGACACGCGATGGGAAGCGTAACGTTTGCGATGGTATTAATTATTTTGACCTGGAATACCCGTTGGCGTTGGGTGACGGTGATTGGAGGTCTCGTGTTTGCGATCGCGATTAGTTGGACGCGGATGTATTTAGGGGTTCACTACCCCAGTGATATTATTGCAGGTTGGATGGCATCCATTGCTTGGGCGGTTGGCGTCTGTTTGGTGATTAGACCCCATCGGAGTCAGCGACGACTGGAGAAAGAGGAGGAAGCAGCTACAGAAACGTCTTAACCATGTAGAGACGCGCCATGGCGCGTCTGGAAAGCTTCAGCTTAATATTCTGTCATCACTAATTGATCACGTCTTTGTTTTCTTTTTGGTAATCCACCACGTCGCTAAGCCAGCGAGTAGGGCGGCTAAAACACTCCAGAAGAATGTGGAAATAACAGGGTGAGGTTTGTTAGTTGAAAAGGGCGGTAAGAGGGGCTTGTCAATATGATTAAAACTGGACGCCACCAGTCCGCCTGTCCCTAACCCAATACCCAAAACTTGGATGGTTCGTTCTAGGCGATAATCGCGGTCTTTTTCTTCTTGTTCGCGGGTTTTATCTTGGTCTTCCCGGATGCGATCGCGTTGGGCTTGATCGATTTCAACAATACCCCGAATTGAGGAGATGGCTTTCTCGAGTAAGTTTGCACCGGGGACAAAATAACCTAAGTCGCCTTGAATCTGTTCTTGAAAGACTTGACAATTTTCCCGATAAAAGCTGGCTAAGAAACTGATATCTTTATCTTTGTCTAATGTAAACTTATTGCGAATCAGTTGCAGCTTAGTTTTATAGTTATCCGCATTAATCGCAATACTGTTCCGGCGAGACTCTAAATCGCGTAACAAGTCGGAATATTCGACCGTTTGCTTTGCCATTTCTTTCAACTGACCCTTGAGATATTTTAAACTCTCTTCATCTAGCGTATCGGTGGTTTGGGGGAGTTGGTTGAAGGTCTGACGAATCAGGTGTTGAATGTGTTTATAGGCTTGATATGCATCGGTATAGGTGTCTCGGCTATGGCGAAATTCGGTAATAACTTTATTTCTGTAGAAAAATAAATCAAGTAATAACTGGTAGCCTTCTTGGAATTTAGTATCCGTTACTGGGTCAGAAAATAACCAAACTAAAATATGGCGGTAGGTATCAGGCGTGGTGATTAAACCATATTCAAAAATAGGACTACCAAATAATTGTCCTTTCCGGTAAAGTTCCGGGCGTTTGTGCGGGTCATAAGCAAATTCTCGGATACATTCATCCGCTAATTCTTCCAGGAATTTATCGCCCTGGCGTTTTTGGTTATCGCTTAGCAAAGCTGTAATAATTACCGTTTGTCCAAAATAACTTTGGATGGTATCGGGGAGAAAACAATAATCAGGATTCAACGCCTCTAAAACTGAGGAATCGACGGGCTGTATTTTCTGACCATTGTTCAGGGGAGGATCGGGACAGCCGAGATTTAATCCTAAGCCATAGCTATCATAGAGTTGTAGGGGATAGGCAAAGCCTTCTAGTTTTAAATCGGCGTTTTTATAGGAAATTTCGGTGTGAATTGGCAAGAAAAAATCATTTGTTTTTGCACCATCGAGTAAATCAAACCGATCATTATGAGGTTGGGGCGGATGCAGGTTTAGTTGTTCCTTGATATGGAATTTGGCAAAAATTTCATGACATTTATCCCACAACAAGTCCGGGTCTTTGATCGACACATTGCCATCAACATCCGGTGTCTTGAAAAGATGGAACGCAAACAGGTAAACTTTCGGGGCATAGAGTTTAGTCGTCATTCGATACCGTCTGATTAGAATTGGGGGCGGGGGGTTGCGGGTTGGCGGCTTTCTGTTTCACGGTTTCTCGGATCACCGAGATATTCTTTTTAATTCCTTCTTCGTCAGCCGGGTTAGCTTTTTGCGGTGTCCAGCGCACAGCTACCATTCGTAAATTTTCGCCCAAGGGCTGATGGGCGGCGCACCAGTCAACAATCGCATCAGCAACGGGGTTAAAGTCATCATCACTGAATTGATCCAGAGTTTGGGCTAACTGGGGTAAGTCTTGCCAAGCTTGGCGGTCAAAATTGTTGGATTCTTCCAGTAATTCGCGAAATCCGGCGATAATTTGGGCGTAGTTCATCAGAGTCTTGTCCTAAAATAAACGAGTGGTTTCTATTGTCCAATGGCACAGAATGCAGCCCAATACGCAGGCTGAGAAAAGGGTCGTTCGTTCAATGATAACTTTAATTCGCGTTCTACTTCTTGCTGGCGTTCTGGGCTTAAATTGAGCGGTTTTAACCAGTCTCGCAATTGTTCCTTGGTTACATCGCGCAGCCAAGATTGGGCAGTTTTCAGGGCTTTGGCGACAGATATTGGTGTTGGCGATAGTTCAGAGGGGTTTTGACTCTGCCCCACCAGATTACGGTAAAATTTAATCATCAAAAATGCTGTTGCCACGTCGCAGACTGTCCATTGACTTCCAACAATGCTGGGACTTCCCGCCACCAGGAAACCACTGGGTAAGCTGATATATTCATCACTGAGGCTTTTTGGGTCAGTTAAACTGGTTTCGCAGGCGGAGAGGGTGACGAGACGACAGGGACGTAAATCGAGGGCGAAAATCTCTTCGAGGAGTAAGCATTTTTCTAGGTCAATCTGATGTTTGTCGGGTGATTGGATATAGCGACTTTCATCGGTTTCGAGTTTTTCGGATAGAGTCGCACCCGATAATACTAAGGCAGAACGCAGGGGTGATTCAAAGTTAAAATAACCGTGACCGGAAAAATGGATGAAATTCGCCAAGCGTAACTGGTTTTGAGTCGTGGCTTGAGTCCAGACATCTTTGGTGGCGCGTTGACTGGGTAGGATATCGGCGGGGTGGAAATATCTGCTAATCGCTTCTACTTCCACATCGGCGAAGTTTAAGTCTTCCGTCGGGTTTTGCATGGCAAATAGATGCTTCGATGCGGTTGTCTGGGAAAACTGGGGTTCATGACAGCGTTTTTGGCTAAGTTGGAGGAGTTGGCAACTGGGTGCATAGCGCACACCGTCAGGGAATTGATCTAGGAGAACGGCGGTAGTATTTCCTGTATCCTGTGGGTTGTCAACTGAAGAGGACAAAACAGGCAAAGCATGGAGGGGGAATAGGTGCAGGTAGCGATGGGGAATCAGAATTAGTTGCTGGCAGTCTTTGGGAAGGGGAGATTGAGTCAGAATGTGGTCGAGATGCAGAATCTGGGCGAGTGTTTTTAGGCGAGAGGAGAGATCATTGCACCATTGACGATTATCGTGTTGATAGTCGTTAAGATAGTCCTGCTGCCATTGGTTTAACTGGGTTAGGTCGTCGGGTTGAGATTTCCAGACGTAGGGTTCTTGGTTGTGGGTGATGACAAAGGTAAAGAATCGTTTTTCGGTAATATACCACTCAATGATTGCGGTTTTCTGGTCTAACAGGTGCATAATCTCCGCAAAACGGATGGGTTGAACCGCTTGGGTGAGGGCGTAGGCGGGATCAGCGTCCAGGATTTGATCGAGAATCTGATCGAATTTTGCTTGTAATTCCTCTAACTCTTGGCGCAATCGCTGGGCATAAATTTGATTGGGGTTACTATTTTCGCTGCCCTCAGTGGCGGACGTTTTTAAACCTCTCTCCAAACCTCTCTCCTGCGAGGAGAGAGGCTTTGAATTTTCCTGTGAAGAAAAAGCTTCCCCCATGGAACCAAAAGCGAAGCATCCTTTGGCTTCCCCCTTTTGAAGGGGGACGGAAGGGGAATCTATAAGGGAGACGGGAGGGGAATCTATAAGGGAGGCGGGAGGGGAATCTAAAGCAGGCTGGGGGGTTGGGTTGGCAGTCTCGTCAATGGCGTCTTCCTCCCAGAGTTCATCGCTGAATCTAAATTGTATGGGGTTGGCTTTCAATCCCGCCTCTTCCCCCAGATTATCCAGTTGTTTGTGTTTATCCGTAATTTGGGCTTTCAGGCTTTCGATTTGCTGGCGAATCTTTCGGTCAACTTGATCGCCTTTGGGGTGGAGGGTACTCTCCGCATCGGCAAAGAGTTGGACAAGGTTGCGGGCTTTGCTGCGCTCGACGTATTCTAGGGCTAATTTGGGTTGATGATTATTTAGGCAAGCTTGCACAATTTGGGTATAGACATCCATCGCCTCGGCTAAGATTTCTTGCCGTCGTTGGTTGGTACTTGCCCAACTACAGCTAATTTCTACCGCTTCAATCGCGGCGGCATAACCCTCAATCGCTTCTTGCCATTTCTGGGCATTAAAGGCAGTATTACCGAAATCTCGTCCAGCTTTCAGGCATTTAATGGGAAAAGCGGCGGGTTGGAAAATTTCTAGGGATGAGCGGAAATAGGTAATTGCGGCGTCAATTTGTCCCAAGTCGCTGTAGGCATTACCCAGATTGTGTTGAGTCAATGCCCAATCTTCCGGAAACGCCTCACGAGTCCAAACTTTCAATGCAGCTTGTAAACAGGGAATCGCTTGTTCACTCTGTCCAGCTTCTATGTAAAGACAACCCAAATTGATTTGGGTCAATGCCCACGTTTCTGGCAACGCCTCGCGGGTGTAAACTTCTAAGGCGTTTTGGTAAGCGGCGATCGCCTCAGCAAACTGCTTGGTTTCTGTATAGGCAACACCCAGATTCATTTGGGTATTTGCCCACTTTTGAGGAAACGCCTTGCGGGTGCAAATTTCTAAGGCTTTTTGGTAAGTTGCGATCGCCTCGGCAAACTGCTTGGTTTGTCGGTAGGCAACACCCAGATTCATTTGGGTCATTGCCCAATCTTCCGCAAACGCCTTGCGGGTGCGGACTTGCAATGCCGCTTCATAGTAGGATATCGCCACCTTGAGGTTTTCTGCGCGATCGCCCCGTATCCGATTCCAATAGCAATTACCCAGATTATTTTGGAGCGCCGCCCACTGCACTGGAAAGGCGTGGCGGGGAAAAAACTTAGTTAAGACTTGGCGACAGGCGATCGCAATCTCGATATGACTAGCTCTGTTTCCCCTAGGAAACTCGTCAATAAAGTCGCTAAAGTTCCAAAGCTTTTGTGCCAACTTTCGTCGCTGTCTTTTGTTCGCTCTCCTCAGCTTCAACTCAGCATCTTCGCGCACCAGTTGAGCAAAGTTATCCGTCAGCTTGTCAGGATTCTCCTCCAGCAGTTGATACACCTGCTCCCGGTTTCCCCCTTCAGATGCATCCCACAGCCTCTCGAAGAACTGACGCCCCGTTTTCCCCTTACTGGTTGATTGTCCAAAGCCTTTTGCCATGCCGTCGCCAAGTCCCCAGTTGATGCCATTTTCTTATGATGACGCATTAGCCGCGACTGGGGCAATTGTCTGAGTCAATCCTTACCGGGTAGAGAGGTTCCGCCTAGAGAATTGGTCTAAATTTTGACCCTTCGCGTCGCTCGATGGCATAGCGGATGACTGGGTAGGAGCGGGTTTCACGACTATCTTTGCCGTTGCACCCAGATTGGACTCAACCCACCCCGACGCCGATTTTGCTACACCCCCTATTTTAGATATGCGCCCGGTGGCAAAACTTAAATCTCAGGGATTGAGGGGACAACATAGTCGCTTATGGCACTAAAGTGCCTACTACGAACCTAGTTTCAGTCCGGGACATTTGATTAAACTAGGTCATCGTCTATAACAATATTTTTTGCCTGCATTCCTTCGGCAAAGGGTCAGCCGAAATCCTGTCGAAGGGTCGAGGTGTTCCCTATCCTCACCACAACACTTGTTCACGCAACCCCGATATAGTGAAACCCGTCCCTACATTTCTCAATTCTTAAAACGTTTCGCTCAAAGTTTGGCGATAATGAAAGAAAGCGTGTAAAGAACCACAGGACAACTTACAGTGGCTGGCTTTACGTTAATCACGCTGGAGTTTAAGCCGATGCAGCCTGTGACCGGGAAAGAGCGCTTTAGCTAAACCAAACCAAGAGGAGGATTGGCAATGGATATAAATAGACGTGAGGGGAGTTATTTGTTGTGGTTCGGCTTTCTGTTTGGATTTGCCGGATTGCACCGTTTCTACAATGGTAAGATTGGCACAGGTTTGTTGTGGTTTTGTACGGGGGGATTATTTGGCGTTGGTCAATTCGTTGACCTGTTTCTGATTCCCGGCATGGTAGAAGAACATTATCTCAAATATGGGAAGCGCGATCGCATCACTGGAGAAGCAACGGTTTCTGGTTCACCCACATTAGTCCAGCCTTATCATGCTCCTGCGACTTTAAACCAGGACTCCTTTGTTGTCCAATTAGTAAAAGCGGCTGAAGCTAGAGGCGGTAAATTGTCCGTGACTCAGGGGGTTGTCGATACGGGACGAGGGTTTGCGGAGATAGAAGCGACGTTGAACGATTTGGTCAAGTCCGGTTATGTGAATATTGACAATGACCCCGATACAGGCGTTGTCGTTTATGCGTTTCCAGAATTAGAGTTGAGTGCTAATCCTGAGTTAAAGCGATGGGTGTAGGGAGGTTGACCACTATCCTATTTTGAAATATCGCATTATCCTACTCATCAGCATTATCCTGATTGCTCCTTTGGGGTATGCAGTACGGTTTTACGCACCTGCACCGGAATGGCTGAATGACCGACTGGGTAGCTTTGCTTATGAGATTTTCTGGATTCTCTTGGTTGGGCTTTTCTTTCCCCAAGCGTCACCCCTGTGGACAGCAATAGGGGTTTGTATTGTTACTTGTCTGTTGGAGGTTCTGCAACTATGGCAACCTCCATTTTTGCAGGCAATCCGAGCCACGTTACTGGGTCGGGTTATCTTGGGGAATACCTTTACCTGGTCAGATTTTCCCGCTTATTTTATCGGAAGTTTTCTGGGTTGGGTCTGGATGCGATCGGCTTGGGTCTACTCACGTCAGTCACATCGCCACAGTAAATCATAACTCAATACGTCACCGCTTAAAGGTACAATCTGGCTGTATCGGACTTATATGCTGGGAGTGCTTTGTGTATTATCTTCACGAACCGCCTTATTTATTGTTAGTGATGGGTTTATTGGCTGGGATTACCTGTGGTGCGGCGTTTGAAGCCACACTGAAACAAAAGGTACAGGAATGGTCAAAAAACCGTTCCTCTCGCAGTCTGGCTCAAATGCAAGGATTGCCATTATTCATCCCATTTCTAGGAATTTCCGCCGGAATTTGCGTATTTTTGGCGGCTGGGCTAGAAATTTTTAGCTTTCCCACATTCCTGGCTTACACCATTTCCCTACCCCTAACTCTATTCATTGGTTGGTTAGTGTGGTATCAGTTGGGTAAACTTTTAGGACAGCTAGAACGAGGCGGCTCAAAAGCCATAGACCTCGACGCCTGGGAATAGTCCGGCTCTCGTTCCCAGACGCGCCATGGCGCGTTTCTACACCCCCACCATTGGTGTCAACTTAAGCTCTTGCCAGAACGCAATACCTTGAGTTTTCTTTAAGTTGACACCAATGCACGTCTGCACGGGCAAATTGAGTTCAAAATCGCCATTAAATCAAGGGCGGGTTTTGTTATGCAGTTATCGTTAAGCCACCCAATTTAGTCCCTAAACCCGCCCCTACAATAGATTGATATTTTTTACATTAGTGCCGTAGGGTGGGTTAGGCGGCATTTAATAGAAGCGAATAACCATTCAATTAAGTGTCCAACCTAACCCACCGATGTTCAGGTGGGAAAATTTTTAAAGTTTGTAGTTTGTCGTAAGGGATGCGAGCCTATCTTTACTTAAATTACAGAACCCTGGGACAAATTGAGTTCAAAAGCGCCATTAAATAAAGGGCGGGTTTTGTTGTTCAGTTATCGTTAAGCCACCCAATTTAGTCCCTAAACCCGCCCCCACACCCCCGAATCCGATTCAGATACAGTTGAGCCACTCTATCCCTAGGACTCAACCGTAAAACCTCTTCAAATCCTTGTGCGGCTTGCTCAACAGCCTGGAGATGATAGAACGATAACGCCTCAGTAAACAATTGCAATGTCGCCAACTTCCCAGCTTTTATCTCCGGAGAATCCGCATCAAAGACTTCATAAACTGTGACTAATTCCGCTTTTCCTTTAACCTGTACCTGACCAATTAAACGAATCGCATAGTCAGTCGGTTGCTGTAACCCTAAGAACGTATGATGGGAAATTAACAACGACACGCCATACTCCTTCGTCAATCCTTCCACACGAGACGCCAAATTCACCGCATCACTGATTACCGTCGTATCCATGCGATTGCATCCGCCAACTGTCCCCAACATCAAAGAACCCGTATTAATTCCTATGCCAATTCTCAGGGGACTATCACCCTGATTCCGGCGTTCTTGATTATACTCTCTCAGTCGATGCAACATGGCAATTCCGGCGTTCACCGCATCATTAACCTCACCGCCAAAGAGTGCCATAATCCCATCGCCAATATACTTATCGATAAACCCTTGATTATCCACAATCGTCGGTTCCATACATTGTAAATAAGAATTAATCAATTTGAAATTATCATCTGGTGTGATTGTTTCCGAGAGTTGGGTAAAATCCCGAATATCAGAAAATAACACCGACATTTCCTTCTGCACCTGATCCCCAACTTGTACCTCCACAATACTGTCCTTATCCAAAAACTGGAGAAATTGACGCGGCACAAACCGGGAAAATGCCAGATTCAGTTGAGAGAGTTTTTGGGTAAATCGTTCGTGTTCAGCCTCAGCATGGCGACGTTCTGTAATATCTTGAAAGGCGACAATCGCATAGATAACATTCCCCTGTTCATCAAAAATAGGTGTTCCCCACGCTTCGATGGGAACAATTCTATCGCCCTGGTGGATTTCAATATCATCCGCCGTCGCATATTCACCACGTAAGGCTTTTACCATGGGTAATTTATCATTAGGATAAAGCTGCTTTGTTCCAGCGACATAGTTTTGATAAATTTCAGCAATTTTATCATAGTTTAGATCGGGTAGAATTCCTTTGCCGAGTAACTCCTGCGCCCGTTGATTCAAGTAGTTACTTTTGCCCCGCTTATCGATAACCGCGACTCCCACAGGAACGGCTTCTAAAAGTTGACTTAATCGACTTTCATTGCTGCGAATTTCGGCGTAGAGTTTAGCATTATCAATTGAGATTGTGGCTTGAGAGGATAAGAGTTTCAGCAGTTCTAGTCGGTCTGAGGTAAAAGCCCCCGTGGTTAAATGATTTTCCAAATAAATCAGTCCCGATAGTTTGCCTTGATTCAGCAATGGACTACACAAAATAGACTTAGACTGATTTTGGATCACATAGACATCCTGAGTAAATTTACCCTGATTCATGGCATCATGTAAGACCACTGTTTCGTGGGTACGCGCCACATAATTAATAATACTTGTTGCCACAGCGGTACTACTTTCTACTGGAATCGACTGTAACACCTTAACCGTCTCCTGATTCACCGCCGCCTCCGCTTCAATCAGCAGTTTTCCCTGAGTAGACAAAATCAAATAGCCTTGAGTTGCACCTGCATTTTCAATCAGAATTTGCATGAACTTTGCCAGCAATTGATCCAAAAGGATTTCTCCTGATAACGCTTGGGAGGCTTTCAGAACACTGGTCAAATCTAAGCGAGATGAATCACTGCCATCAGAGGTTTGAATAAAGGGATTGACGCCGGAGGTGTCCCTGTCGGCTGAACGGAAATTTGCCCGCCGTTCAATTAACTGAGAATGGCGTTCTTCTAAGTCCCTAACTTTAGCGTTTGCCCCCCAGCGACTATAGCAATAATGCGCTTTAGTCATATACGTTTGAGCAATTTCTACTCGATTGAGACTGAGATAAAATTCGGCGGCGCGTTCATAGGCTAAGGCTTCTTCTTGGATATATCCATGTTCTCTTGCGCCCTGAATCGCGTGATCGTAATCGTCCATTGCTTTGAGGGAGTCTCCTAAAATTCGCGCTTTCTCGGCTGCCACTAAATCATACTTATGCTGATAGTTCATCGGGGCATAATTCGCCCAATGTTGCATTTTTTCTTGATTAGCAATGACTTGATTTAAATACTGTTCTTGTGCAGAGGGTTCTACAGTGGGATACTGCGCCAAGAGGATGAGTGAATTGTAGAACAGATGAATCGCATAAACGATTAATCCCTGTGCTGATCCGGCAAATGCCTCAGTCTGATGCGTTGCGGAAATCGCTAAATTAAACTCTTTAAATAAATAACTGAGGATTTCTTTGGCTAAATAGGCAAAAAAGAGTAAGGTATGATTATTGGTTTGGTGTAAGTAGGGCAGAGTTTCCTGTTCATCAAAGCTATCCCCCCGCAATTGCACCACTGACTCGACTTCTCCAATTAAGTTCAAGCAGAGTTGTCGCCAGAGTTGGGTTAAATAGAGGGAAAATGTATGGTTAATTTTAGAGAGTGATTTAATATAGTGTTTATGTTTTTTCTCGACAACATCCAAGGGAGTACCAATAAAAAACGAATAGGTACAATCATTGGTCATGCAATAACCCGCATATTCTAAATCCCCCGTTTCCAATCCCGATTGAATTGCCGATCGCAAGGGAATTAAGGTATCCTTAGCATGGGCTTTCCAGTGGTGGATATAGACGTTAAACAGGTGCAGCACTTTGCACTTAAGCGCCTTTGCCTCTAATTGATCTAAAAGTCTCAGCGCTAATTCTCCGGCGTAATAGCCTTCCTCTATTTTCCCCAAGATTCCACACAGAAGTAATCCATACACTGAATAGGCGTAAGTAGACTCTGGCAAAAGTCCATAGGTTTGACAAAGATTGACCATGGTTAAGATTACCTGGAACAAGAGTTCCGGCTTGGCTAAATAGGTAGCCGATGCCACGGTTACCAGTATTCTCATTGCCGCTTTTTTCTGCGGATCAGTCATTTTTGGAAAGTCGTCTAAGTCGGTGAGCGCGGGTAATTCAACTTGTCCATCTTCTCCGTTAGACTCGACTAAAAAGACATCCAGCATTTCCAGTGTTTCTAAGCCAATATCAATCGCCTGAATTAGCTGATTTTGGGCGATACTACTCTGCATCATTAGTTCATAAACTTTGACGCGATCGCCCAATGCATTGGCTTGGTCTAAAATAACTGTTCCCAACTGCTTTGCCTCGGCAAAATTTCCTCGCAAATAGGCGGCTTCGGCAGCTTCATAATAGAGTTTAACTGTCAAATTATACTGAATCTGCCAGCTATCCGTGGCTAACAAATTTAGTCCTGTATTTAAATAATTAACCGCAGATTCATAAGCAGTGGCAGCTTTGGCTTTTTGTGCAGCTAAGAGATTCAATTGAGCCAGTTCATCTCTCTCAGACTGATCCGTAATTAACGGGATACCCACATTTAACTGATTAACAATATCAAAGAGTTTCTCGTCCTGCTTTTCTGGTGGAGTTGTTTTCAGCATAAACTGACCAATCCGCAGGTGAATAGCAGGTTGATCAGGTTCAGAAATTAACGAATAGGCAGCTTGTTGAATTCGGTCATGGATAAATCGGTATGAAGGATTAATCGTAACATTAAGGGGTGACGTTAGGGAAGGGGAATTGTCATTCGGATCATTGTCATTGAAATAGCTAGACGTGGTAAGTACGGCGGATTGAATAAATTTGTAATCTTCACCCAGAGGAATAATTAGTCCTGCTTGAACCGCTTCCCATAAGTCAATGGCAGTTTCTAATCGTGATTGATCATAAATAGCGGCTAACGTGGTTAAATCAAAGACATTACCAATCCCAGCCGCAAGCTGTAAACTTTTTTGAGTATTTTCCGATAACGTTTGCAGTTTTTGGGCAATAAATTCCACAACATTATCGGATACCGTTTGCGCTGCAATATCTTGAATATCCCACTCCCACGAACCCGAATCAAAATCAAACTTAAGTAACCCTTGGTTATAAATAGAGGTTAAGAACTGGCTAGCAAAAAAAGGATTTCCTTGAGTTTTGTCCCAAACCAATTCTGCCAGAGATTTTACCTCCTCTAAAGAACAATCTAGTGCATCGGCAATTAGCTGATTCAGGTGGATTAACTCTAAAGGGCTGAGATGAATTTGATTAACTGCCCCACCCAGATTAGGACTCTTATCCAGCAACCTATTTAAAGGATGAAGCGGGTTAATTTCGTTATCCCGATACGCGGCAATAATTAAAAGATAACGACTATCGACATCAGTCAGTAACCGTTCCAACAAATCCAGAGACGCCGAATCTGCCCATTGCAAATCATCCAGAAAAATAACCAGAGGATGTTCTGCTTGAGCAAACACCTGGATAAACTGAGCAAACAATCGATTAAAGCGATTTTGCGCTTCTGTCGCCGGAAGTTCGGGTACAGGAGGCTGTTGACCGATAATCAGTTCAAGTTTAGGAATAACGTCAATAATAACTTGACCATTAACACCAAATGCCTCTAACAGTTGAGAACGCCAATCGGCAATTATGGCTTCACTTTCGGTTAAAATTTGTCCGATTAAGTCAGAGAAAGCTTGCACTAAAGACGCGAATGGACGATTCTGTTTAAATTGGTCAAATTTACCAACTATAAAATATCCCCGTTCTTGCACAATTGGTTGATGAAGTTCCTGAACTAATACCGATTTACCAATCCCGGCGCAACCCGATACGAGCATTAATTCTTTGCTCCCATTAGCCACACGGTTAAAAGCGGCGAATAAGATTGCTAATTCAGCGTCTCGACCATAATTTATTTGAGGAAATTGGAACTTTTCAGCGACATCATTTTCGCCAACTGGAAAGGGTTCGATAAAACCATTTGCCTCTAATTGCATCAAACAAATCACTAAATCCGCTTGAAGTCCCAAGGCACTTTTATAGCGTTCGTCTGCTGTTTTCGCGAGGAGTTTAAGCACAATGTCTGAAACCGCCTGGGGTATCTCCCCCACTCCCTTACCTTCCTGCATCTGTTCACTCCCGTCTAAAAGATGGGGAGGTGTGGGATATTTTGCCAGATGGCAATGCACTAACTCCATCGCATCTTGAGCCTCAAAGGGGAGGTTTCCGGTCAACAATTCATAAAAGGTGACACCCAGAGAGTAAAAATCTGTGCGATAATCCACATATCGGTTCATTCTGCCCGTTTGTTCCGGGGAGATATAGGCTAAAGTCCCTTCGATAACATTGGGGTTTTGTAGAGTCGGATTTTCCCGACTCAAAACACTGGCAATGCCAAAATCAATCAGTTTAATTTGTCCGGTTTGGGGATTGTAAACAATATTACTGGGGTTAATATCTTTATGGATAATATTAGCGGCGTGGATTTGATTTAAACTATCGGTTATTTTAATGCTGATGTCGAGAAACTCAGCTAGAGTCAGTTGATGGTGATTAAGCAATAGCTGTAAAGAATCACCACCGAAATCCTCGAATATAATGACTACGTTGTTTTGATACTGTTCTAAGCGATAGGCTTTGACGACGCCTGCCAAATTGAGACGGCGAGTGAGTTGATATTCCTGTTTATATTGGCGAATCTCTTCCGGTGTAGGGTAATGAGTATTCAGGCGTTTAAGGATAACCGCTTGCTGATCCGCTTGGCGAATTCCTCGATAGACAATCGATTGAGTGCTTTCATGAATTTGGCATAAAATCTGATAACCGGGAATGTTAAACATAGATGTGATTTAAGGAAACAGGGAATGGGCAATGGGCAATGGGCAATAGGCAATGGGCAATGGGCAATGGGCAATAGGCAATGGGCAATGGGCAATGGGCAATAGGCAATGGGCAATGGGCAATGGGCAATAGGCAATAGGCAATGGGGAAGCACAATCAGGTATATAAACTGTTAAAACCAATAATTTTATAGGGATGAAAAATCCTCGATACTGATTTTTCATCCATTTGCCTTGAAACCCTCTGCCTTCTAAGCTGTCATGCATTTAAATTGGGTATTAGTAGCGAGCAAGATGCAAAGCCTGCGGCATGGCTTCGCTTAACGCACTACAAGGATTGCGCCATTATTGATATTAAGGTTTAAATGCCGAACAGCTTACCTATTCAAACAGCGTAACTGATAAATTCGAGCCACGCTATCTTCAGGGTTTTGGCGCAAACACTGTTCAAACAGACTGGCGGCTACGTCAAGCTTACCCAGATTATAAAATAACAGGGCTTGTTCAAAGGTTGTTTTTGTGACTAACTTAGCCTGTTGCATTTCCGATTCATCTGCATCAAAGACTTCATAAACACTCACCGCCTCAGATTTCCCCTTAACCTTAACTCTATCAATCACGCGAAAACTATAGTCATTGGCATTATTGAGCTGGCAAAACGTGTAGTGAGAAATTAACAACGGTACGCCATACTCTTTGGTTAATCCTTCCATCCGATACGCTAAATTAACAGCATCACTAATCACCGTACTATCCATACGCGATGCACCGCCTACTGTACCCAACATCAATGAGCCGGTATTAATCCCAATGCCAATGCGAATCGGCACATAGCCAGTTTTGGTACGATGACTATTATACTCAGCCAGCCGATGCAACATGGTAATTCCCGCCTTGAGAGCATCATCGGCACTACCGCTAAAGAGTGCCATAATCGCATCGCCAATATATTTATCAATAAACCCTTGGTTATCAATAATGGCTGATTCCATGCGACTAAAATAGGAATTAATAAATTTAAAATTATCGTCCGGGTTCATTTTTTCTGAAAGGCTGGTAAAGTCGCGAATATCCGAAAATAGCACTGACATTTCTTTCTGGACTTGATCACCCAGTTGCACATCGACAATACTATCTTTCTCCAACAATTGAAGGAATTGGCGGGGTACAAAGCGGGATAGGGCTTGATTGAGGGCAAAAAGATCCGTGGTAAACTGAAGGCGTTCTGCTTCGGCTTTTTTGCGTTCGGTGATGTCTTGAAACGCCGCGATCGCAAAAATAATAGTTCCGTCTTGATCAAATATCGGTGTTCCCCAAACCTCTAGGGGAATCACCTGATCCCCGTGGCGGATTTCTAGGTCATCAGCCGTGGCAGTTTCACCCTGAAGCGCTTGCACAATCGGTAACTGATCAAAGGGATAAAGTTGGTTGGTTCCGCTGCGATAAATATGATAAAGTTTAGCTAATTTTTCCGCATTGACTCCCAGAGGGATGCTATGTCGGGTTAACTGTTTTCCCTTACGATTAATATAGTAAAGACAGCCTTGATGATCCAATACCGCTACACCCACGGGCATCGCTTCCAGAAATTGCAACAGTCGTTTTTCACTATCGAGTACGGCTTGAATTGCCTGATTATGCAACTGGGCGGTAACGGTATCTGAATGTTCCGTTGTCGTCTCCAGCAGAATTTCTAAATCCGCATTTTCCTGCTTCAGGGCGGCAATTTCCTGGCGCAGACTGGCATTCTCCCACATAAGCTGCTCTATGGAGGGGTGGTTAGGTTGCATAGGTGCGATCGGCTTTTTCTGGACGAGGTATAGTTTTCATATCAATCTGTTCAGCCTTATTTCGGAAAAAATGTCTTTGTTAGGGAACAGGGAACAGGGAACAGCAGTAACATCTTTCTGATGAGGGAAGTCAAAATGCATCGGGCGTATCACGCTTAATGACAGGTAACTATGGGAGGATGAGGTGCGCCAACTTTTAATTCAAGTACCACGAGGACAAGGGGATAAGGTTCTCGATATGGCTAAAGCTCATCAGGGAACGAATCTGGCGCGGTTTGAGGCGTCTGATACTGAGGGAAAGCTAGATTTTGTGATTACTTACTGGACTTTGGACAAAAGAAAACGGGTTCGCCCACAATGTTGACGAACCTATGGATAGAAAATCATGAAAATTAACTAAATTAAGACGCCCGTGGCGAGTTTTTTCCTCTTGTTTTGTCTTTTTTGAGGACAGGATGCCGCTGGCGAGGAGGTAGAGAAGTACCTGGAAAACGGCCAGGGGAATAACCTCGGGTTTGGGGAGTTTTAGCGGGCGTACCAACCACCGAAATTATTCGGATAAAGTCTCTTTGTACAGCAGTTGGTGTTATACTAGAGTGAGATGTTTGTGGCAGATAACGCTCCCAGGGACGTGGTAAGTGTTGTGCCAAGTCTTTGGTTAGCCATAATTGAATGTAAGCCAATAGGGTTAGTTGAATCCAGTTTTCTTCATGGCCAACTTCAGGAGTTTGAAAAGCCGCCATTAACAAACGCTGTTTACCAAAACGAAAAAAATGCTCCAAGTCAAAACGTTGGCGATAGGCATGATAAATATCTAAACAACTAAGTTCGCTTCGACGTTGACCAATGGCGATCAACCACATGGGACTCCAGAGGGATTTTCCTTGTTGATCACTCACCTGAATTTTTAGCAAGGTAAAAGGGTATTGATGGAGGGGAAATTCTTTCGTCCCTCGCATCAACATCTGCTGCCAACAGGAAATATTTATATTTAAGACTCGACCCGATCTAGCTGTCAACTGAGTTGTGCTGGTTTGGTCAGGAGAATGCCAAGTTGATTCATCCTTGAGGTCAAATTTGTTGCCATACCATTGAGGATGCCCACGTCGTTTGGTCTTAACACGACAATCACCTGGATGGCGATAAAAGACACGATTTCTCCTAACTCGGGTGATAATAACAACATTATCATCTGAGAGATTTTGTTTCAAAAAGCTAGAACTACTGTAATCGCTATCAGCAACCAGGACAGATAAGGAGTTTTGAGGTAAGTCCAGATGAGAAAGAGCTTCTTGAAACTGAAGCGTTCCAGCTTCTGTTGATTTTTGCTCCGGTAAAACCCTTTGCGCTGATAGAGGAAGACACCAAGGCGCATTGTCAAAATCTGTACGTTCAGGTAATAGGGATAAAATTGAGTAGGAATAACCAATATTTATGGGTTTATTTCCCTTAATTGTGTTAGGCTGATGGATGAAACCGCGTTCAGCCATAGTGACGGCATGAGGTCGTGCTCTTGGAGTAACATCTAAACCAAATAAGTAAAAAGCTCGTTCTACGGGAGTGGGAATGATTGAGGCAATGAGCGGCAAAAGGGACTGTTGTGTTTTTATGGTTTCAGTCGTTGTGTTAAGGTGAGAGTCTTTTCTCTCACCTAGGTTGAACTTAAACTGTTGAATCGCTTTATAAAAGGTACTATAGTTTCTTTTGAATAAGGGATTTAGTGTCACCTGGACAGGTGAGCGAGCTGTTTGATTAGAGGACAGGGCATCAATTAAATCCATAACGGCATCGCGTCTATGGGGAATAATTGTATACAGTTTTTGTCGAAACTGCTGAAATTGTTCAATAATTTTGTTACAGTCACAGTGGGGCATTGGCTTTCAGGAAACTAATGTCAGGTTGGTATTGACATTATCTGATAGTATTGCCCCGCTTTTGCCATTCTCTTATTATAAAAATAATAATCATTCTCATGAACGGGAGTGGAGCAACGTTCACCTTCCCCTTTAACGGCGATTTTGACGCACACTACTTATGTACGATTTTTGAGGGGGTGAGCGCTCAAACCACTACGGAATAAGGCTTGACGCTGGGGTATAGGGGATTGCGGCTTAATAAAGTACCAACCCAGCTTGGCTGTATTCATGAGTTCAGGTTTCCTCACTGGTACTGTATTTTTACGCAGTTCCCATCGTTCATCTGCACGGGGGGAACTTCCGATTAACCTGGATTGAGTATCACAATCGGTGGCTTAGAGTAAGCTACTTTAAGTTCTTTTACTTCTTTGTTTGTCCAAAGTCCAGTTACTTATGTTCCCAATCGTCAGGTTGAGCAGTTGCTAGAAGCCTTAGATACTCTGCCTGACTTATATGTGACATTAGTGCCTCGAGGGATGATGCCCCTCAAACCGCCCCCGTCAGAAGCCCCGCAACAAGTGAAAGAGGTGCAGCTACGCAGCCCCCTGGAGATATTCTTAGCGGGGTTGCAGAGTGTTGGTTCTTGGAAGGGATTTTTGGGGTATGCGGCTTGTGCAGGTGTGGTGGTTTGGATTGGGTTGTTTACCAATACCATTTATCTACTCACCGCCGCGATGCTGATTGCACCCTTTGCAGGACCAGCGATGAATACCGCGATCGCAACGGCACGAGGCGATTTATACTTACTCAAGCGTAGTATGATCCGCTATGGTGCAGGGATTGCGGTGACGGTGGTTGTGGCGGGGATTTTGAGTGTGATTATGCAACAGCAAGCACCCACCAGTCTGATGATGGCGAGTTTTAAGGTATCATCGGTTACGATTCTCCTCCCCTTAATTGCCGGAACCGCAGGGGCGTTGAATCTCATCCAATCTGAACGCAGTAGTCTAGTTTCCGGAGCCGCCGTGGGCGTGTTAGTCGCCGCCTCCTTAGCGCCAGCCGCCGGATTAGTGGGAATGGCAGCCGCGATCGCACGGTGGGATATGGTAGTTAATAGTCTGTTCCTGCTTGTGCTTCAGTTAGCCGGGATTAATTTTTCTGGCGCGATTGTCTTCCGTCTGGTGGGGCTTTCCGCCACGGGCGCTCGCTATAACCGGGGAAAGCGGTGGTTGTTTCCTGTGGGGTTGGGAATTGGGGCGGTTATCATGGCAGGGTTGTTAATCGCGCAACTTTGGCAGGAACCCACTTTACAGCGTACCTCACTCGAACAGCGTACCTCAACAGAGATTCAACAGGTGGTGGAGGAGAGTGATTTTGCAAAACTGGTGCAGTCGAATGTGCAGTTTACGCGGACGAAAATCGAGGGGCAAAATACACTACTGACGGTAGTTTATGTCCAGCGTAACCCGGAGGTAACGGCTTCTACGGAAACGATTCAGACACAGTTAACCGAAGCAATTCAAAGCCATTTATTAGAACAGGATTTTAATGTTACTCCCTTAGTTCAGGTGACTGTGTTGGAATTGCCAGATGTTTCAAGAAAATAGGGGAATGGGTGTACAACGATTATTCGCGATCGCAGACACTTCAGTGTTGAACGTATCATTAACTACGCTGCTAGCCTTAATCTTCGCCATACTCTTGGCGCTTGTCCATCTATTTGGTGGACAAATGCGCTTTCTCGATGTAATTCCTCGCAGTCAGTGGCTATCATTCGCCGGGGGAGCATCGGTGGCGTATGTTTTTGTGCATTTATTGCCAGAACTCAATCAGGGACAACGAACCATTGAACAGACAGAAGGATTCGCGATCGCGTTTTTGGAAAGCCATGTTTATTTAGTCGCGCTTCTGGGATTAACGGTATTCTATGGGTTAGAACATCTGGTTAAAGTATATCGACAAAATCAGCACAAACTTAGCGGTATACTCTCTCAAGGAATCTTTTGGTTACATATTGGCTCGTTTTCCCTTTATAACCTGTTAATTGGTTATCTACTCATTCATCGCGAGGAACCGGGAGTAGAGAGTCTCTTATTCTTTTTTATCGCCATGGTGTTGCACTTTTTTGTCAATGACTATGGATTGCGGGAGCATCACCAAGACGCCTATCACCGGATCGGGCGTTGGGTTTTAGCGGGCGCAATTTTGTGCGGTTGGGCGATTGGACAAGCTACGGAAATATCTGAAGCCGCCCTAGCGGTACTGTTTGCCTTTCTAGGTGGAGGAATTATCCTGAATGTGATTAAAGAAGAACTACCCGAAGAACGGCAAAGTCGATTTTGGGCATTTGCTTTGGGTGCAACTGCTTATGCGGGTTTACTCATTTTGGGTTAAATTTTTGGGCGATTCAGGACAAGAGAGTCCCATCTTAACGTATCGATGGCGAATCAAGCACTGTCTTCGGATTTTCCATATTTGGCGTAGACCTGTTGAGGGGTGGCTGGCATTACGTTATAGTATTCTTCGCTACCGTTGCTCTTGCCAATCGGAGCTTGGTATCCACAGACAAACTCGGCTGTGCCGTCACTGAAGATATAAGCCCCACTGTAGTACCCCTCTTCGTCAGGACTTCCAAAGGTTTCTTTTATAATTTTGGTTTTGTTGTTCATTTTTTTGCTCATCGAAAATCTCCTTCTCAGTAGTCGGACACAATTAAATACTCCTCCTTATCATAAAGCCTTTTCTGATATTTAATATTAAGTTTAATGTCAAAGAAAACGGAACTCAGCAATCCTTGTCCTTTAAGTAATCTGATTAAAGTAATAATCTAGCTTATTGGCTAAGTCTTTGAACCCGTTTTAACGGGTTTTAGCTTTTAGCCAGAACTTTAGTTCTAGGCTTAATTAATAGGCTTAATTAAGATTCAATCTCCAGGAAATCAGTTATTTCTCTCACCAGCCACTTTTGCTCTGATCGGCTTAAAGCTATACCTAACCAATGCTTACGCCGATGCGACTGTAGCAAACACACGGTTATCGTTTTTCTAAGTAACGGTAACTTTATTTTGTCCAGGTTTATCGGATTTATATCCGCCAATTGCCCCCGATCATTCCAGTAACATAAACCCAAAACCCACCGTTTTATCTGGAAGCCCTTTGGACTAATTTCGATCCAAGTGCGAGACGTGGCACGAATTAGGAAACTCCCGATACTAAACAGTCCCATTATAACATAGATACTCATAAATAAAAGACCAATAACGAGGAAGCCAATACATCCATTTAATACCCAGTTGTAGAGGGTTGTTGCAAATATAATATCTGGATGATGATTTAATCGAATCGTTTCAGCAATGTTACCAGAAAATGATGGTATAGCGATAACTTGAACCAGAAGCAAACCGATCAAATCCCACAACAGTAACGGTAAAATGGGTTTGATTATACGAGTCATTCCCCTTAATAAACGGAAGCGATCGCGCTGTCGCCCTATCGGTTTAAGTTCTAGAATTAATTTGTTCGGCGTCTTGATCAAGGCAATCCGCTTTTGCGGCGATTGGTAAAAAAGTTGTCCTATATTTTGCCTCAGTTTCTGTTTCCCTTGCAAGACAGATAAGGCATCTTTCGCATTAGCAAAACGATACGCGATCGCAGGGTCTAGGATTCGCTCTAACCAATCGGCAAAATCGGGCGAAATTTGCACATAAGGACGAAACTGAATTTTGAGCTGATGCTGAGGGAAATCAGCTGGAGATTTTCCGGTTAATAAAAATAGCAATGTTGCACCTAATCCATATAAATCAGTGGATAATACCGCTTGACCTCGATATTGTTCGGGAGCCATATACCCGAATGTTCCCACTATGGTACTACCACCCGTTACGGTATGATAATAGGTGTCAGCAACAGCACCAAAATCAACCAGAAATACTTCTCCATTTTTGCTGAGAATAATATTTTGGGGCTTAATATCGCGATGAATAATCGCTGGCGTAAATTGTTGTAAGTAAACCAGTATAGTTAAGACTTCGATGGCTAAACGTTTAACGGTAGCTTCCTTGGGTTTCCAGCCCATTTCCACTAATTCAGCTAACGACTTTCCTGGCGCAATTTGCTGTACCAGATAAAAATCATGGGTTTCTGGTGTATCCACCTGAAAATAGGCTAAATACTTGGGAATCGCGGGATGATTGAGTTGAGCTAGAGTTCATTGATTGGTGGGGAGGGCGGGTTTTGTTTTTGTTTTTGAGGTGACTATCTAATTGAGTCCCTAAACCCGCCCCTACAAATTGACCCTAAACTTAACCGCAACTCGCTGATTTTGTAATTCAGCCAGGGCGGTTTTAGCCCCAGAGAAGCGGTACTGTAAATCCGGTTCCAACATTGTCTCCAACCAATCAGCAAACGCTTCCGATATCTGCATCCGAAAACACCGGGAATCTGTCGTCAGATGATTGACAGGTAAATCAGCGGGAGAACGATGAGTGAGTAAAAATAACAACGTTGCACCTAACCCATATAAATCGGTAGCTGGAACCGCTTGTCCCAGGAATTGTTCGGGTGCCATATAGCCAAACGTTCCCACCACAGTATGACTTCTGGCTAAGGTACTGTAATAGGTAGTTTGTACCGCACCAAAATCCACAAGCATTATCTGCCCATTATCGCCTCGGATGATATGATCGGGTTTAATATCTCGATGAATTACAGGGGGTGTTTGCTGCTGTAAATAAACCAGGATGTCTAAGACTTGAATAGCAATCTGGCGAATTTCTGTTTCATTCCCCCGCCACCCGTTTTGCACTAATTCTGCTAGTGAGCATCCGGGGGCAAATTGTTGGATAATATAGAAGCTGCGATCGCGGGGTGTGTCGAGATGGAAATAATCTAGATACCGAGGAATCCCCGGATGATTCAGTTGAGCTAACACCTGCGCTTCTCGTTCAAACCGTTCAAGTGCTTTCCAGTCATGAATCTGGCGCAGTGATAAGGCTTTCAGGATAACTCGTTCCCCGGTTTCCCCGTCTTCGCCCAGATAGGTGATACCGCTCTCTCCCTGTGCCAAGGGTGCTAAAATACGATAACGTTTAGCGATCGTCTCGTCTAACGCTTGTAGTTTTTCCATCGCGGCGTAACCTGTAACCTGATTGATGGAGTCGTCGCATATTTGCTATGGCAATGACTCGCTCTATTCAGAGTATGCCCAAATTTGCCGCCAATTCTGTCACCTTCAGAGGATTTTAAGTCTATAATTTTACAAGCTAGGCGGTTGAAACCGCAGCTACACAAACGAAACCTGCCTAGCCTTTGGCAAGCTTCGCTAGCGCGGGTTCTATTTGTCCGCGCAGGCTTGTAGTGCGAGCATCTTGCTCGCTACTAATACCCAATTTAAATGCATGACAGCTTGTAGTGCGAGCATCTTGCTCGCTACTAATACCCAATTAGAATGAATGTCTGATGATCCGATCGCAAATATTTTTCTGAATCTCTACAGATGCATCGATACATGATTGAAACTATCCGATAATTATCTATCGCCCTTGTCTCTAAACAATGCCAGATAATCCCAACACGACTCAAGACACCGTACAACTGTCCCTAGCTGCTTTACAGGAACAGGAATTGCAGCGCCTGTACAACAGCTTACGTCAGGGACAACAACCGATGGCAGATTGGCAGGGAGGTTCTCTGGCGGTGTCGGCGGTACCCGGTGCGGGAAAGTCTACGGGAATGGCAGTCGCAGCGGCTATTGCGATCGCACGGTATCAACTTCATGGTAAACGACAATTAGTGGTGGTCACGTTTACGCGATCGGCGGCGGCTTCAATTAAGGGCAAAATTCGCGAGTATCTGAAGCCACTACGCTTACCCCAAAATAGTTTTGTGGTGTATACACTGCACGGATTAGCCCTCAATATTGCCAACCGCCATCCTGATTTATCTGGGATTAATTTAGATACGCTGACGGTTGTCACCCCGAATCAAACTCACCGCTTAATTCGGGCTTGTGTGGAACAGTGGATTGCCTCGAATCCGCGCCGCTATTCCCTATTATTGGAAGGGGTAAGTTTTGATGGGGAAGAAACGGAACGATTGCGGCGACAATCGGTATTGCGAACCGAAGTGCTACCGTCTTTAGCCTATACCGTGATTCACGAAGCCAAAAGTTCGGGACTATTACCCGAAGACTTATGGGTAATCAGTCAACAAACCAATGACCCTTATGACATATTAGCGATCGCGGCGGGATTATACGAACACTATCAACGAGTGACGCGATCGCGAGACTTTATTGATTATGATGATATGATTCTGGCAGCCTTGCGAGTGCTAGACGATAACACCGTGCGTCAACTCTGGCAACGACAATTTTTTGCCGTCTTTGAAGACGAAGCACAGGATTCCAGTCCCCTCCAATATCGCTTATTGCAAACTCTAGCCGCTGATCCGACTAATCCTTACACTCCCCTCAATTTAATCCGGGTGGGTGATCCCAATCAAGCGATTAACTCCACCTTTACTCCTGCTGACCCCATTTACTTTAATCGCTTTTGTACCCAATGCCAGGAACAACAGCGCCTTGCTACGATGGATCAAGCGGGTCGTAGTACACCGATTATTATTGATGCGGCTAATTTTATCCTCAATTGGGTAAATCAAACCTATACGCAAAACCAGGATGAATCCACTCGTCCTTTCCGCCCCCAAACCATCCACCCCGTACCCCCCGATGACCCCCAAACTGACGCCAATCCCCAGCCAGAGGGGAGAGGGTTAGAAATCTATCAACCCAGTGATATTTATCAAACGGTAGAACTTTTGGGACAACGGGTAATAGACCTATTCACCCGCAACCCAAACCATAACGCCGCCGTCTTAGTCCGAGAAAATCGCCAAGGTAATTTTATCGCCCAGAAACTCGACTATCTCAAGCGCCAGCATGGGATTGACGTGTATGATGTCCAAGGGAGCGATCGCCATTCACATATTCCCATAGAAATTCTGGCATTATTGCAATTTATCGACCGTCCCCATTCTCCCGACTACCTAAAAGCCGCATTAGACGTTCTAGTTAAACGCCAACTGATTCCCACCCAAGACTTAAACGCCCTCGCCACCTATCCCGAACAATTCCTCTATCCCGGACCCCTTGACCCCCATCCCACGCCCGCAGTCAGTCAAGCCGCCAGATACTGTCGCAGTCTATTACGGGCGCGTCTAGAACTACCCCATTACCAGCTTATTTCCTTTTTAGCCCTCACCTTAAAATACGACCAATCCGAACTCGCCACAGCCGATAAACTCGCCGAACGAGTAGTCAAACAAACCTATAGTAGCAGCGCCATGCCTGCTACCTTAGCCGCATTAAGTGAAATTGTCTCCTCGGAACGGTTTGAACCCGTCGAAACCGAAGACGCCGACTCCCGCTATCTACGTCGCCGTCAACTGACAATTATCACCATGCACAAAGCCAAGGGATTAGACTGGGACTACGTATTTCTCCCCTTTCTCCACGAAGACACCATTCCCGGTAATCCTTGGATACCCACCGCCGCCCAATTCTTAGGCGATTTTACCCTAGCTGAAGTCGCCCGGGCGCAAATTCGCGCCAGTTTGCACGAACACCCTTTACCCACCGCCTTAGAAGCCTGGGAGAAAGCCGGACAACTCAAAACCGCCGAAGAATATCGGTTATTATACGTCGCCATGACCCGCGCCAAACGACTCTTATGGATATCAGCGGCACAAAAAGGACCCTTTCGCTGGAATACCTTTAGTGGACAAGCCTCAGACAACTTACAGATAAAAAAGCCTTGTCCCGTGTTACCGGTATTAAGTCGTCGCTTCCCCGATTCAGTGGTTTCTCTCGCGACGAGGGTGATATAAAGATTATCAACTCAGCCGATACACTGAAAGCCAAACAACTCATTCAAGAAATTCATCAGCAATTTAATCAGAATGACTCGATTTCTGGCAAGGCGACGGTAACGTCAACCAGTAATCCGCATCTGGAAATTAAAACTCAATATTTAGTAATTACTGATATGAGATAGGAAAAAGTCATGTTCAACATTAATTTCTATGGGGAAAATGGACAATCTTCTCAAAGTATTCGGATGGGAGAAGATTTTTATCAGTGGTTAGCCTATTCAGACTTTGCTCAAGTCGGGCGTTCTAAAATGACCACAATTTGTCTTGATGGAGAAAAAGTAGAGCTACCACTAATTCATTTATCCAGCACCACAAGAAGTATGTTTGCTGCCTGTTTCAATGAAATGATATTGAAAGAAACAGCAGCCATGTTAGTAGATTTAGAGAAAACCCTCTCAAAAGAAATATTAGGAGAAAGAACGTATCGATTAAAAAAACTTTTGGAACTCTTAGATTGCTGTAAAAATAGTAGTTTTGCTTACTTGCAGAGGGAGTAGTACTATTAAATTTTAGTCCTTAACTTAACCTGAAAATATTCATGAGTGATTACATTTCGCATATCAGTCATAAGTCGCCAAGGAATGTCAGGAGTACGATTCTGAATGTCTGGCGGCACATTTCTCGCGGCTTCACCAATAACCACAAACTTGTAAAGAATCGAATCAAATAGCATTTCATCAGTGGAAAATTCCTCAAACGTTATTCCGGCTGTTCGTTGCTGAATACTCGAAATTGCCTGCAAAATATCTTGAACTCGCAGTTGCCAACGTCTAGAAGACACGAATCACATCCTCCAAAACAGGTTCACGCAAATGCTCTCGCAACGCATCTTGAGTCCCCAAATCGACAGGACAGCCTAAAATATCTTCTAGATAAAGCCGGATGCGACTAAAACCAAATAATCCTATCGGTTGAGAAAATTCGACCAGAAAATCCACATCACTATCGGTTCTCGCTTCATCCCGCGCCACAGAACCAAACAACTCCAATGACTTGACACCAAGTTCTTGAAGTTTCAATTGATGAGCTTTAACAATCGCTAACACATCCTCTCGTTTCACCGTTATCCCCCCACTCATTCAGCCAATACAACCGATAAAAATTACCATTTCATCTTTACCTTTAACCGGAATTGTACCTTATTCTTTAAACGAATGCTTGCCCACTATAGCTAGGGGCTGCTGAATAAGTGTTGTGGTGAGGGGGAGCTCTTGAAGCTGGGGAAGCCAATGTAGAGACGTGCCATGGCACGTCTGGGAGCTGGGGGAGCAAGGGTACATTTTTCCTGAGCAATGGTGCGTTACGCTCCGCTAACGCACCCTACTGTCGTGACCCACCTTAATTGTGACTTTATAAAAATGCTAAAACCCTTACCTGACAAGGCTTGACGCTAATTTCCTATTGCACCATTTTAGCTGGGTCACGCCACTACTGGCGTGACCGGGTTAAAATAGGACTTTGTTTGTAGTAAGCACTTTAGTGCTTTAACGCCTAGCTGGAGAGGGCTAAAGCCCTCACTACGAACCAAATCTATTTCACCATTTTAGGTGGGTCACGCCACTACAATTTATCCTTTCAACTTTTTGCCTAAAAGTTGGTTGGTTAATTTGGGATTTGCCCGTCCATTGGTTTCCTTCATCACCTGTCCGACAAAAAACCCTTGCAGCTTGGTTTTACCGTTGCGATACTGTTCCAATTTCTTGGGATTAGCAGCAATCACGTCATCAATGATGGCTTCGAGTTGGGTGACATCAGAGATTTGAATCAGTCCCCGACTTTCAGCTATTTCCTTGGCTGAACCGCCTTTTGATAGGAGTTCCGGGAGGATTTCTTTGGCGATTTTGCCGCTAATCGTATCATCTTCAATCAACTGAATTAGTTCTGCCAAAACTAACGGTTTGATCGCAATTTCTGTAATCGCCAGTTTCTCCGTATTCAGATAAGCAGCAATATCTCCCATCACCCAGTTTGCCACTTGTTTAGGATTGGCATTTGCAGTTACAGCGGCTTCAAAATATTCCGCAACCAGTTTATCTTCAGTTAATACGCGGGCATCATAGGCAGAAAGCCCGAATTTCTCTTCATAATGATGCCGTTTCTCGGCGGGAAGTTCGGGGAGTTCACTGCGCCATTGGTCTAATTGTTCTTTGGAGACTTCAATCGGGGGTAAGTCGGGTTCGGGGAAGTAGCGGTAATCGCTAGACCCTTCTTTAATTCGCATACTAATCGTGCGTTGACTTCCTTCTTCCCAGAGGCGGGTTTCTTGAACTATCGGTTCCCCAGTTGCAATGGCTTCGATTTGCCGTTCGATTTCGTAGTCAATGGCTTTTTGAATGGCGTTAAAGGAGTTCATGTTTTTAATTTCAACTTTCACGCCAAATTCTTTTTGACCAACGGGGCGCACGGAGATATTCACGTCACAGCGTAGGGAACCTTCCTGCATATTGCCATCGCTGATACCCAGGTAACGCATAATCCGGCGCAATTCTTGGGCATATTCGGCGGCTTCTTTGCCAGAACGCAAGTCGGGTTCTGAGACAATTTCTAGGAGGGGGATACCTGCGCGGTTGAAATCGACGAGGGAGTAGGTGGAACCGGAGAGTCCATCACTTCCCGCATGGACGAGTTTTCCGGCGTCTTCTTCCATGTGCAAGCGGGTGATGCCAATTTTTTTGTCAATGGGGTTTCCGTCGTCATCGATGAGTTCGATTTCTAACCAGCCATGTTCGGCGATGGGGAGGTCATATTGAGAGATTTGATAGTTTTTGGGTAAGTCGGGATAAAAGTATTGTTTGCGGTCAAATTTACTATAGGGGGCGATTTGGCAATTGAGGGATAATCCAGCTTTGACGGCGGATTCTAGGACTTTTTGATTGAGAACCGGTAGCACTCCGGGAAGTCCCATGCATATCGGGTCAATGTTGGTGTTGGGGGGAGTGCCGAATTCTGTGGAGGAGTGGGAGAATATTTTGGTGGCGGTGTTGAGTTGACAGTGGGTTTCTAGACCGATGATGGCTTCGTATTTGGTTTTGGCGGGTGCTGCGGTGGTCATAGGTGTTTCGTTGTCATAGTTTTGGTCTATTTTAGCGTGGGGGTGAGGGGGTGAGGGGTTAAGGGATTTTTGTTGGTGGCGGGATTGTTTTTTAACGCAGAGGGGCGCAGAGGGAAAGCGCAGAGGTCAAGAGAGGGGTGGGCGAGGGTGGGATGTGGAGTAAGGTGAGTATTGATGGTACTGTACTATTTGTCTAGCTAAGTTATAAAACAAATAGGATGCAAATATCGGAACGCCAAATGCACCGAGTTCGATGGGTGCTGACCATTGGTTGGTTGTTACTAATTCTTTCGTTGTTCTATGACCCTTTCTCTCCTGGATTAACCACTCCTGACAATACAATTAGTCCTTTAAGAATTGACCCTACTATTTGTGTCAATGTTCAGGGAACTTGTATAGAAGAGAGTCCTTATGCCTTGGGAGCGCCTATTTTTTGGGGCATAATTGTCCCCACCGCTATTTTCATTTTGTTGGTATTTGGACATGAATTATGGCGTCGGATATGTCCATTGTCATTTCTGTCCCAAATTCCTCGCGCTTTGGGATGGCAACGGAAACAACGACTAGTTCATCCTCAAACTGGGAAAGTACGCTATCAGGGAGTAAAAGTGACTCAAAATTCCTGGTTAGGTCGGAATCATTTGTATCTCCAATTTGGACTATTTTATCTAGGATTATGTAGCAGAATTTTGTTCGTCAATTCCGATCGCACAGCCTTGGCAATTTTTTTATTAACAACTATTGTCGGGGCAATTGTAGTGGGCTACCTCTATGAGGGTAAATCCTGGTGTCAGTATTTCTGTCCCATGGCTCCGGTGCAAAAAATTTATGCTGAACCTAGAGGATTGTTGACAAGAACAGCTCATGAAGAAGAGCGCCAAAAGATTACGCAATCGATGTGTCGCACCCTAAACAAAAAAGGCGAAGAACAGAGTGCTTGTGTGGCTTGTCAGAGTCCCTGTATTGATATTGATGCGGAGCGTTCCTACTGGGAAACGATTATGCAACCGCAACAACAGTGGCTCTACTACGGTTATGTCGGATTGGTCTTGGGTTACTTCATTTATTATTATCTTTATGCCGGGAATTGGGACTACTATTTCTCTGGCGTTTGGGCGCATCAAGAAAATCAGCTAGCTACATTAATGAGTCCAGGATTTTATCTGGTAAATCAGCCAATTCCCCTGCCTAAGTTAGTCGCTGTTCCGCTGACATTAGCCGCATTTGCATTTGCCGGATCTAGCATAGGAAGTCGTATAGAAAAACGCTATAATGCGGTTCAGCGACGCCAGCAGCAACCCCTAAGTCAAGAACTAATCCGTCACCGGATGTTTACCCTTTGTACGTTCTTTGTCTTTAATCTATTCTTTGTCTTTGCCGGACGAAATTTTATCGGGTTGTTACCTGCACCGATACAATATTTATTTCCACTACTTATTGCCATCTGTAGTACGCTATGGCTCTACCGTACATGGCAACGCCATCCCCACCGCTACCGCCAAGAAAGTCTAGCTAGCCGACTGCGGCGACAGCTCAGTAAATTAAACTTAGATATCTCAAGTTTTTTAGAAGGGCGATCGCTCGATTCTCTAAATGCTGATGAAGTTTATGTTTTAGCTAAGATTTTGCCAAATTTTACCAAGGAAAAACGGCTTCAGGCTTATAAAGGAATTTTGACAGAAGCTATTAATGAAGGGTATGCTGACATTTCAAGCAGTTTGAATATTCTTCAACCCATGCGGCGGGAACTCGATATTTCTGAGGCGGAACATCAGCAGATTTTAACAGAGCTTGGAGTTGAAGCTCCTAATCTGCTTGATCCGCAAAACCACAGGAGTCGTGAAGATTGGTGGCGTCAAGAAAGTTATCGTGAAGCCATCTTGACGCTCATTCTGGAGTTTTCCCAGAATCATCCAGAGCAACACTTAGTCACCGAGTTAGCTGAAGTGATTAATGGTAAAAAGCCGATGACTGATTTGGAGACGTTACTCAAGCAATTATCGAAACGTGAATCAAAAAGCATTGAGCAGGCTCGCCAAGATTACGGGGTTACCACAACGGAGGAAGCTGAGATTATTAAACAAACTGATCCGCATCAGTTGTGGCGCATGATCAGCTATACTTTTGATTCATTCAAACATTTAGACGAAGACGAGCGCCTAATGGCATATTTTCGGCTTTTGGACAAGGATGAGTCAGGTTACATTAGTGGCGAAGAATTAGAAGTTTGTTTGCGAGAGATTAATTCCCAAGTTACTCACGCTGAAATTGAGGCAATGCTGAAGCTAGCCGACACAAACCGCGATCGCCAAATTAGTTATGAGGAGTTTAGGGAAATTTTGCATCTTCTAGACTAGCTATGATCAATTACTACAAAGTTAAATCGGGCGCACGTCAATGCGCCCCTACAGTTTCTGGATGTAATTTTAATTGATCAAATTAGGTTGATTACGCCATTACATACAAAGGTTACATACTCTAATCGCTGCGATTATGGGGATTTTTTCAGCAGTTTGATGACGGTTTCGTCCCGTTCTAGCTTATTTTTGAGTAGGGGGGCGGTTGGACGTGCGATCGCGCTGATTGCAGCGATGATTGGGTCGAGGTTTATCGGGATCACGGCGGCGAATTCTTTTTTAATGGGGTGGTGCGGATTTAATCATGATAAATCCGGATCTAACTTGTCACTAATGATCAACCCTCCACAATCACCCGATCGAGAGTGTGGCGAATAATCTCCCGTTGTTGGGCATCATATTGCCAACGTTCCAGAAACGCCTTATACTCTCCTTCTCCAGTTATGGCACTTTCCCGTAACGCCACTACTTTTTCCTGCACTTGAGGTAGATTAATTTGTTCAATTAAATGGATTGTTCGTATTCGCACTCGATCCGATCCTTGCGCCAAGTCTTCATTCTGATTCCGCCGGTGGGTAATCGCCATCGCAGCGGACATGGCTAAGTTTTTCACCAACAGTTCAGCGACGGTATCCGGTGAGGATTGCAGGGCTTGAATTACCTCTGGCGAGGGAGTATCCGCTAAACTGTTGTCAGCGGTGAGGTAGGTGACAAAGAACCCTCTAGCACCATTTGTGGTTTTCACCAATTGGGCGATCGCACCCGCCGCGTCTACTTGGGAGAGTTCACCGGATGACAGT
Organism: Coleofasciculus chthonoplastes PCC 7420; assembly: GCF_000155555.1. Lineage (GTDB taxonomy): Bacteria > Cyanobacteriota > Cyanobacteriia > Cyanobacteriales > Coleofasciculaceae > Coleofasciculus > Coleofasciculus chthonoplastes_A. The sequence continues at coordinate 14,161 of NZ_DS989870.1, read as the reverse complement.
TGCGTCATCAGCGACTGAGTGAGTGCGATCGCGTCGTCAAAGGTCACATCGTCTGGAATATCCACCTGATTCCGTCTCGTAATAAAATGCTAGTCAAGTTATCTTGATCGAAAATTAATCCTAATGCAAGCACTTTGGCTGGAAAACAATCAACTGCAACTCCGCCACGATATCCCCATTCCGCAGCCACCACCGGGGGAAGCCTTGGTACGAGTTGTCCAGGCGGGTATCTGTAACACGGATTTGGAATTAATTCGAGGCTATTATCCTTATAAGGGTATTTTAGGTCATGAGTTCGTCGGTGTTGTCGAACAAGGACCGACTGAGTTACAGGGACAACGAGTTGTTGGCGAGATTAACGCCGTCTGTGGGCAATGTCACTATTGTCAACGTGGACAATCAACCCACTGCGAAAACCGCACGGTATTGGGAATTGCCAACCGCCATGGGGCGTTTGCCGACTATCTTAGTTTACCAATAGAGAATTTGCATCGAGTCCCCGATAATTTACCCACAGATTTAGCTACCTTTACCGAACCCGTCGCCGCCGCCTTGGAAATTCAGCAGCAAGTCATGGTGAGTTCGACGGAACGAGTGTTGGTGGTGGGCGATGGGAAACTGGGACAATTAGTCGCCCAAACCCTTGCCCTAACCGGATGTGACTTGTTTGTGGTGGGGCGTCATCGGCATAAGTTGGCAAATTTATCGGCACGGGGGATTAATGTGGGATTCGCCGATGCGATCGCCAAACGAGCGTTTGATATTGCGGTTGAGTGTACCGGGAATCCGGCTGGATTTGAACTCGCCCGCCGCGCTTTGCGTCCACGAGGTATTTTAGTGCTTAAAAGTACCTACGCGGGTCAGTTAACCTTTGATGCATCATCTCTGGTTGTAGACGAAATTACCCTAATTGGGTCGCGTTGTGGTCCTTTTGCCCCCGCCTTGGAGTTACTGGCGTCAGGACGGGTGGATGTGGAACCGCTGATTCAGGGTCATTATCCGTTACGAGAGGGACTTAAAGCCGTTGAACAGGCAAAAAGTAAGGGCGTGTTGAAGGTTTTATTGGATATGAGTGATCAGTAGTTTGCCATTGGTCATTGGTTTTTTGTCATTGGTTATACTCGCTATTATCGAGGAAATATGCCGGATTAGGGACTGATTTTACCCATCCTGGTGAAATAACCTTTACGGGCTACGAAAGTTAAAAAGCCTTTGATGGAATTGACACCCACGACACAACCGTGACGCTGCCGATTTTTCCCAATTCCCAAAACATGGTAGAATTTGCGAACAATTTGGATCGATATTTAGCCGGGAGTGATGAGTTATTTGGCTTCGCGATCGCGGGTCATGGGTTATATACTTGGGGAAACACGATTCAGGCGGCGAAACGTCATGTTGAAGCCTGGTAATTTCTGTTCGAGTGCCGTTTATTGGAGTTAAGGATTGGATGAGTGTTACCCTAACCGATGTCAAGTCTATTTTGTTGGATATTGAAGGCACAACCTCTGATATTCAATTTGTCCATAAGGTGATGTTTCCTTACTCTAGAGAACGGTTGGAACAGTTTGTTTTAAGCCATCAGAATTTAGACGAGGTGGTTGAGGCGATTAACCTGACTCAGCAGACGGTTAAAGCTGAACAAGGACAAGAGATTGATTTAGAGGGCGCGATCGCCACTTTACTCCACTGGATTGATCGCGATCGCAAACACCCCGCCCTGAAATCGATTCAAGGACTAATTTGGAAAGAGGGATTCGAGACAGAGGCATTTAAATCACATCTTTACCCTGATGTCAAGCCAAAGTTAGAAGAATGGGCGCGATCGGGGTTAAAATTAGGCATATATTCATCGGGTTCGATGGCGACTCAAAAAATGTTCTTCAGCCACACAGTCGAAGGAGATTTAACCCCACTCTTTTCTAACTATTTCGATTTAACCACGGGGAGTAAAAAAGAAGCGATGAGTTACGAACAGATTATCGAGCTTTTAGGATTAGCGCCCAATAAAATTGTCTTCTTTTCCGACGTTCCCGCCGAATTAGTCGCAGCGCGAGAGAAAGGGTTACGAGTGGTTCATGTCAAGCGCGAGGGAACCGCATCTTGGTCTGACGTACCCGAAGTAGAATCGTTTCAAGAGATATCGTTTGTCTCCTAAGTTAGATGCCAGGAAATAAATTTCCGGCTGAAAGCTTAAGTAAGCTAAAGCTTACTCTATTAAACGCTTTGAACCCTTTCCTATAGTTGCTGTCTTCTTCCTTGTGCCTTTATTCCTGCTGTATCATCCACACCAAAAAGGCTAAAATTTGCTCAACGGGTGGGAGGGGATAAACGATTAAGTCAATTGTGACAGTAGTGGCTTCCAGTTTGAGAAATTGCCATTGGTTACCATTACTAACTGTACCATAGATACAGGGAAGCGGTTTTTCCTTAGCGATATTAAATTTCTGGGCAGCCACCATTTCCGCCACACATTGACCAATTCCCGATTTAAGGTTAGCTTGTTTCGCCTCCACAATCACAACCGCCGGGGCTTCAATGTCTAAAAGTTCGGGGGAACGACTGATCAGGAAGTCACAACGCCCATTAAGTCCCAGTGATTCATCGACGTTAAAGTCTTCGCCAGAAAATAAACTAATTTGACGGTTTAAAATGCGCCGCACTTCCACTAAAACTGGGCTAATAATTAATTCAGATCTGGCTTTTTCACTCCCTGTAGCCACGGCGAGAGGGAGATTTTCGTCCAGAATGGCGGCTAAGGTAGAACTGGGTTGAATTGGGTCAATTTCCGGCAAAAATCTAATCCCTTCTACTGTCGTGAGATTGAAGGCTTCTTTGGCTTTAGCAAGAGTCGTGAATTGACTGTATGGCATGATTTTCTTATCTAATCAAATCCGTTCATACCTCAGAACGTAGGTAAATCCAAAACAAAGCCAGGACAGGGCGACCCGATCGCATTGAATGGAATGGTGTTGTTGATTAAACCAAGCGGGTCGCCCCTACAGGAAAATTATCGGGGTTTGGGTTGTGGTATCCGGGAAGGGTAAAGGGTCTATGGTTGCTTGATCTTATCTATATAGTAAGACCCGATCGCCCAATCGTATCTATCCTGATCTAAGCCACGCGATCGCACGTTTCCCCCTTATCCCCTAACTTCTTCCCACTCCCAGGAAGACGGGGAAGCATCACTCCCAAGTCTAGTCTGCACCTGTTTATTTCCACCACCCGACTGAGATAAGCAAAACTTTTAGTTTTTACGCTTAGGTTTTAATCATTTAAAGTTAATCAAATTTAACAGGGCAGAAAACGTCACGGGTCAATCCTGATTTGATCGGGGTTTGAGGTTGTAGTACAATGTTAACTTAATCCTGTATTGTGTTATTTTTATGGCAATTTTTTAACCTTAAACGCTTCAAACCCTTATAAATACGTTATTTTATCCCGTATCGCTGCGGCAAACTTGAAACACGACAAGCATCTTACATTACCCAATTTTCTCGACTCAGACCGAGGCGAATTTGACAAACAACCATTTTTATGCATCTGAGTTTTAATCAAAAAGGGACAACTGGGGGAATAGGAATGCAACTCAGCAGGAGTTAGAGGAAGTGCGATCGCATAAGACACAGATCACCGAATCTCTGCTTAAGCCAACAAATTGAGGAACCAGTGACTGGATGGGAGGGAAGAAATAGGGCGCGATCGCACCGTGACTCAACCCAAATAATTCTCTTTATACAGTTGCGCGGTCTTCGCTTTAAATTGAGGACAGGGCGACCCGATCGCATTGAATAGAGTAGTGTTGTCAATTAAACCAAGCGGTCGCCCCTACAAGAAGGAATTTGACAAAAGTACATTCAGTTATCCCTGTTTGACTGGTAGGGCATCACCGATCCTTTTAGGTCGGTGAGAATGTCAACGATATCCTGCATCAGACGTTTTATCAGGATAAACGGTTAACCAACTGTTTCCGAAACACCAGCCATTTTCCCATAGCCTCAGAATTAGAGTCTACCCCTTTCTGCAATAAAATCACCCCATCCTCAAACCCAATAATGCCATACTCCTGCTTTGCCGTTACCTGATCAATGAGCGATACTAGCGACTTCAAGAGTCCTCGTTCCTGATCAAAAGCTACCTGATACTGCTTTAACCGCCAAAGATCAGCAATCATATAGTCTACATTAATAACCTCTTGCTGATCATTACGTAACCTTAAATCCGGTAAGCGGATAATTTCACGGCGACTAGAGAGATGAGGAATAATATAAGTTGTCGCCGAAACACTAGCATCTGGTGGAATTTGAGCAACTAAAGGGCGCATGGCTTGCACATGGTTCCACTGTTGGGGTAATGAGATATGTACCCACGGATCAAAGGAATCCGGTAGCATAAAATAAAAGGCACGATTTAACGCCGAAGCGCTAGATGTATAGGAAAAAATAAGCGTTAAAGTAATACAAAAAATCCAAAAATATCGAAACAGCGATCGCTTATATAAATCTTGATGCTTTGACCACCAGAGAATCGCCCCATAAAACAACCCTGGCACCACCGTCATTGCATAGCGAATATTAATTGCCAGTACCGATTCTCCCTTACCTAAAAATAACTTAAGTAAAGGAAATCCCGCTATCATCCAAGAGGCGGGTGAAATCGCTGGCACAAATGCCAACGGTAACCATTGCCCCAATAAATAATTCAACGTGCGACCAAAGGGTGTCACTAATTCCACCAACACCCGCCCCGGATTACTCACCATTCCCCAGATAATTTCTAACGTAGACGCCTCATCCCCTGAAGCATATTGACCGAATCGTTCCATCATAAACCGCTGGGAAATATCCTCAGAAAATAACGGCATAACTAGATTCGTCAGTAGAATTATATAGCCAAAACTTAAGCTACAAACCACTAACCCAATCCTGGGATAGCGCCGACTTAGGATTAGGTAGACTCCCACACCAAATAATCCAATTCCCGCATCTTCGCGCACGGCTAGAAGTAACACGGCTAATACCCAAAACAGCCACCAGCAGCGTTTTTCCATCGCTAGCAGCAGTCCAAAAACCAATAGGGGAATCTGGGAAATATCGTGAAAGTTCGATAACGTTGGACCAATAACCGCATTCGCACAGTAAAAGCTAACTGTAATCATCCCAGCTAATGGTGGTTCTAAATACTCTCGTGCGAGAACATACAGAACTAAACCCGCCACCGTGACGAATGTTACCTGCAATACAGTTAACGTGGCGGGTGTAGGAAATAACGCATACAGGGGTAACCAAAGTAACAACGCTGGCGTAAAATGTTGTCCCAACCGATGATAATCAACCCTAGGAACCTCCCCCTGATGAACCACATTCGTTGAAAGTTGCGAGGATAAGGAACTCTCAAAAAAACGTCCGTGCAGGTTATTCCAGAAGACTTGATTAAAAATACCTTGGTCGTAGGACGAGTAAAAAGTATAGTGTCGATGTAAGCCTAAAATTAAAGCCACACAAAAAAAAGCAAGTGCCGCCGTAATCGCTAACTTTGATAGAGATACCTGAGAAAATTTAAATCGCATCATAGTATGTCCGGCTGTATAATTTGTCTATCATACCCGTAGTTATTTCCCAGAGAACATTATCCTAACGAAGGACAAAGGACAAAGGACTCCTTAATTTTGCTACCATAGCGGGAGTCCCCTTGCTGATTGTAAGATGATCAAGAGAATTTCCTTAAGATTAGGCTTGTTGAGTGGCATCCTATTCACCGGCAATCCCGTTAATGCTGATATACCCCTAACTCCAGTCTCCACTGCATCCTCAACGGTTCCCCAAACCCTTTCCCAAGCCTCCACCTCTACCAATATCAAGCTGTTACTCGAAGACTTACCTGAGGGGTTCCAGGAACTTCCCCCCGAATTAACCGCCTCACTTGCCTCTCAATTTAGACTGTTAACCCAGCAATTCCAAGAAGCCAACCTGAACCCAGAAAATTTATTCGCCTTTGTCAATCCCGAAAGCTTCCAAATTGTTCTAGGATTTACCAGTCCCCTTAGCGAACAAGATTGGGTCAACTTTGATACTAATGTACAGCAGTTACAACAACCCGAAATTCAACAGTTACTGGTTAGCCAACTGAAGCAACGATTGCAAGGGATGGGAGAAATCAATGTTTTGGAATACAAACCCCTCCCAGAATTGAATAACGTGGCGGATACTTCAACAGGCTTTACCTTAGGCATCGATATGGAAGGAACCCCTCTACAATTAGACATGGCAACCTTTCGTCGAGGTGGAATGGTTGCATTTACAGGGGTAATGTACGTAAATGGACAAATGCCATTAATTCAAGTTGGCGATGTTGCCCAAAAGCTTGATAGTCGTATTGTCCAACGTTCGGCGCAATCTTATCCTGCTGGTTTAGCAAACCATCAGTTTTAAATCCCAAACCGACAATGTAGATTATATACCCACCTGGCGTCTATGTAGGGGCGGGTTTAACGACTATCTTTCTGGTTGCACACAAAATGTGACTAAACCCGCCCGGATTAGGTATAGCACTACTATTGCCTATTGCCTATTGCCTAGCGCTATATCATCGTTCAATTCTCTCCCGAATCCACTTCCGAAAAGCTCTTAAAGCAGCACTTGAACCTTGCGTTAAACTCATTTGGACAAATTGTGAAACCCCCTCAATCATCGGGAAATTCTCAAAAGTAGGACTTAAAGAAGATTCAACATAATTACCCGCTTGCAGTACATTAATTTTTAAAGTTCCCTGATAAAACTGCCATAACTCCGGCACTCCCAAAGCCGCATAAGCACTCAGTTGTGTTTTGGAAGTAACATCAACCTCAATCGCTAAATCCGGGGGTGGATCTACAGTTAAATCTAATCGTCTTTTGCCAATCATTAAACGATGATTTTGAATATAAAAACAATTATCTGGCTCAATTCCTGCTGCCATATCCTGGCGCTTGAACGTCGTTGAACCGTAACATTCGCGGTCAACCTCCAATTCTTCTAGCAAAATCTTTACCATGTCACCAATAATTTCTTTATCAAACTCATGTTCTGGTAATGGCATCCTAATTTCTAATTGACTGTGATAGTAAGCTACTCTAGTCGCTCGTTTTTCACCAAGTTCTTGCAAAATATCCTCGAATTTTGACCAGTTTACATCAGTCAAAATAATCCGCTGTCCTAGAGGAACACTTAACTGTTTGAGTTGTAATGTTACCATTTATAGTTACCTTTGGGTTATGTTTGTACGAACATCCCATCTGGACTCAGCTTCAGAGAAGGGAGTTGTAAATACACGCCTAGCGACCTGCTATACCACAACCCGTTCCCTATCCGCCCAAGTCGCAAACCACTATATTTTTTTATACAAAATCCCCCGGTAGCTATCAATAGCTTACCGGGAGAGACTCAGCATTTTCTGTTTGATTTCAATTGTAGATTCAAGGACACCAATAAAAAATCCGTAAAATTCAGTAATTTCCTGTTTCTAGTTTCCATAAATCGTCAAAAATACGGGTTGACAATGGGTTATGGCAATGCTATGCAAGAATACTTAAATAACTCTTTAACAAAGGACATAAGACATAAGACATAAGACATAAGACCAATAACCCTTACCGCTCAAAACTGTAGATTTTTTGCGTGGTTAAATGCTCAAATACGCGGGAGGGACACTGACTCAATGAGTACATTTGCCGATCAAGCTGAACTTGTAAACTAAGCAAGGGATCGACCCCAGTAGACACTAGAAATTCTAGGCGTCCCAGTTGCGACCAAGTGCTGAGTGTATCTAAGATTTTCGCGATCGCAACGCAGTAAGGATGATTACTATCCTTGTACCAGTCTGGTTCTGCCAGATTAGCTTGATCAAAGCCCAGGTGAACAATTAAGGACGGTTTCCCAAACAGTGCGATCGCCACCGGACGGGCTTCTTCCTGTAACAATAGGTTATGGCTTGCTGCTAAATGTCGCAGCTTTTCCAGTCGTTCATACCGTTCTGTCACCGGTTGAGGCGCATCTAACCACTGAATTCCCACGGTAACTAAATAGGTTTGTAGCAACAGATGTCCCAGTTTCTGTGCCTTGGTTGCTAAATAGATCGAATTATAGTCATTGGATTCAATCAACAGGGGAACCCGATCAACCACTTCAATCCCATATCCCCTTAATCCAGCAATCTTACGCGGATTATTGGTAATCAGGCGAATTTTTTTGACGCCAATATCATTAAGCATCTGCGCCCCCATCCCATAGTTACGCAGATCCGCCGGAAATCCCAAGCGTTCATTCGCTTCCACCGTATCCAATCCCATATCCTGGAGGGAATAGGCTTTCAACTTATTCACCAAACCAATCCCGCGTCCCTCTTGGCGCAAATACACCAGCACCCCTTGACCCGCCGCCTCAATCATTTTTAACGCGGCTTCCAGTTGCTGACGACAATCACAGCGTAGGGAACCCAAAGCATCTCCCGTGAGACATTCTGAGTGCATCCGTACCATCACCGGTTGGTCTTGGAACGTGTCCGGATCACCCTTGACAATTGCCACATGTTCTGTTTTGTCCAAGGTATTGCGATAGCCATAAATTTTAAACGTGCCGAACTCTGTCGGCAATTTAGCCACCGTTTCCCGGTAGACAAAGCGATCGTGTTCCAGGCGATAACTAATTAAATCGGCAATGCTAATCAGTTTAAGATTATGCTGCTTGGCATACTGAATCAACTGCGGCAAACGCGCCATCGACCCATCGGGATTTTGGATCTCACAGATCACCCCGGCTGGGTATAAACCTGCCAATCGCGGTAAATCCACCGCCGCCTCCGTATGACCCGCCCGTTTGAGGACACCTCCTTCTCTGGCGCGGATTGGGAAAATATGACCCGGACGTCGTAAATCACAGGGTTTAGTGTGGGGATTAATCGCAATTTGGATCGTTCGCGCCCGATCTTCTGCCGAGATCCCTGTTGTCACGCCCAGATGGGATGCTGCATCAATACTAATCGTGAACGCGGTTTGATTGCTATCGGTATTTTTGGTAACCATCAACGGCAAATCGAGGGCATCGAGGCGTTCTCCCATCAGCGCCAGACAAATCAAGCCCCTGGCTTCCACCGCCATGAAATTAATCATATCCGGTGTAGCAAATTGGGCAGCGCAAATTACGTCCCCTTCGTTCTCCCGGTTTTCATCGTCAACCACAACCAAAGCGCGACCGGCTTTGAGATCGGCTAGGGCTTCATCTATCGAGTTGAATTCAAACAAAACAGTTTCAGGCGATTCCACGTCAAAAGCGCGAGTGCTAGACCGTTACATAAGATTTACCCAAAGTTGTCCACAAGTGGACATCCTTAGCGCTTATTTCCTGCTTCACTCTGGCGGTGACGGCACTCAACCAGTCCACAGGCTTTCCACCACCTAACTGGCGGCTATCTCTCTCACCTACCTAGCTGTGGTTTTTGGCTGGATAGGTATACCAATAAAGTATACATACTCTTGGAGGACCGATTCTATCAGGACAAATCTCTACCCAATTTTGGGCAACAATACGTCTCTACAACCCCCTCTCCCTCATCTGTGACTGCTTCAATGCGGCTTTCGCTTGCTGCCAAAGCTGTTCTAATTCATCAAGGCTATACTCAGACAAGGAACGAGTCGCGATCGCTTCCATACCCGACAGACGCTGGATAAACCGTTGGTTGGTGTCTTGCAGCGCTGTGGCTGGGTCAAGATCATACCAACGGGCGACATTAATTAGTGTAAACAATAAGTCCCCCAGTTCTGCCTGCTGCTCCTCTTTCCCTTCCTGGGCAATTGCCTGATGGAATTCCGCTAATTCTTCATCAAATTTTGCCCAAACCCCATCCACATCATTCCATTCAAACCCAGCGGCGGCGGCTTTCTGAGACATTTTCATCCCTGCCATTAAGGGGGGGAGTTTCCGGGCGTATCCCTGGAGTTTGCGACTCAACCGTTGTGCCTCGGCTGGGGTTTCCCCTTTTTCAGCGGCTTTGATTTGCTCCCAATTGTAACGGACTTCTTCGGCATCTTGCACATTGACATCACCGAAGACGTGAGGATGACGACGGATCAGTTTTTCGGTAATGCCATCCGCCACCTCTTTGAGGGTAAAGTCACCGACTTCGGCGGCTATTTGGGCTTGTAAGACGACCTGAAGCAGTAAATCGCCCAATTCTTCGGCAATGGCTTGGGGATTGCCACTGCGAATCGCATCCACCACTTCATAAGCTTCTTCGATCACATAAGGGGTCAACGTCTCCGGCGTTTGGGCAAGATCCCAAGGACACCCCCCATCGGGCGATCGCAACTGGGCAACCACGTCGATAAGCTGTTGTAGGGCAGCTAATACCGAGGCTTGAGGGGAGGTTTGGGCAGCGTCTGGGGAATTGGACATCAGGGGCTATTCAACAACCACTTAACTATTCTTAACGAGATTGTCAATTTGTGCCAATCGATGAGGGTAGATCAAGGGTGTCGGGTGTCGGGGTGACAGCTTGTTGCTGCAATGAATGGATTGGTGTTCGAGGATGTAAAAATCTCGGTTAAGCTGAAGGGAAAATCTGCCCAGCCGTTTCATCGGTTACCTATGAATCTAACTATTTTTGATCACAAACTCCGCATTGAACTGGAATGGTACGAGCAACTTTGGGCGTTCACCTTAGATAAAGTGTGGGAAATCCCTCTCAACCATATTATCAGTGTCTCTACTGATGAACCTCCTAGCAGTTGGACAGAAATTCGCGCCCCCGGTACAGCGTTACCGGGAGTGATTAAGGCGGGAACCTACTACAGTTCTAGAGGGAAAGAATTTTGGTATGTGACTCGCGATCGCAATTACCTGGTGCTAGGGCTACAGGATGAACCCTACCAGAAAATTGTCCTAACCTTAGACCAGAATGACTTTTGGGCAGAACGCATTCAGCAAGCACAAGCGTCATCGATTTGAGGATAAATTCTGTTCCCTGTTCTCTGTTCCCTGTTCCCCAAACTTAAATTTATTTTGGCGAATAAAGCCAGCTTTGATATTCAGGATTAGTGTCTTTCATATCTTCATAAAGCCAGACCATGCGATCCAGAAACCATAGTTTCCCGGCATAGATTAGCGCTGCGCCAAACAGCGTGATCCAAAGGTCAAGTTCAATGACGCCCCACGCCACAAATCCTGTACCAATTGCTGCTACTGTAGTGAGGATATTGGGCATAGTTTGATGTCGGGCGGGGACAGGGATTTGATTTCGATTCATCCAAACCCGTTCGCCAAACACGGCTTTAGATGCCCAATTATCAGTTGTTTCCGGTTGGGTAAATAGGCGTGGGTTTACCCAATTCCAAAGTAATGCCACTGCAACCCAAAGCAAAGACCACCAACCCAGCCAAACTCGACTCCAAATGGCTAGAATGAGCAAAGGTAGAACTGTGTTGCGTGTCCAGACACTCCAAGGATTAGCATGACGTGTCCATGTGGCGTCATCCATCTGAAACAGTTGAGAAATTTTGTTTTCTAAGGTCATAGTAGTGATAAAATAGTCAGATAAAGTTAAAGTTAATAGTTGAGATTAGGAACAGGGAACAGGAAACAGTAAGGGTTTGAGGTTTGTTAATATTTCTTAGTACAGCCTACAGGATTTATGTCCAGCTACCGAGTTGCCAATATCAGTAAAAACATGGACGATTCATTTTTTTATATCTAGAGTTTACTGTAAATTACATCACTCAGTAGGATGATAATCTGAAGTTACCGGGTAAGTCTTGTAGAAGAAGCGCAACCTAAAGTGCTGGCAAGTCCTTGGGATACTATCCACGTTTTAACTGAGATAAGCTGTCACGCATTTAAATTGGGAATGGGTAGCGAGCAAGATGCAAAGCCTGCGGCATGGCTTCGCTAAAGCCTGCGGCAAGGATTTCGTCTAGATGGCATCACCTTACTCAGGAAAAATGTACCCTAGCTCCCCCAGCTTCCCCAGCTCCCCTGAACCGAGCCTCAAGTTTATCGACGTGAGGTTCGCTTACGTTTGGTGGATTTACGGCGCGGCTTTTGCTTTTGACGCTGGTAGCGCTTGTAGGTGGAACTCGTCCAATCACTGATGGAGTGGATGATAGCGCCGAGTTCTAAGCCGATAAATAAGGCAATCCAGTGGGCTTGATAATCGAGGAGCGATCGCGTGATTTGTTGTTTCAACTCTTCCCCAGTCCAGGGTACAGCCTGGAATAAGTACATAATCACTAATCCGATTCCCGCTAGGGCGATGATCCAACTCCCCAGATAAAGGATACGAATTGTCGTCCCCAGGATAAAGCCGTGGGAAAAAATAGAGCGGTGGCGCATTACCTTTTGGTACGGTAGCCAAATCCAGCGTAGCCACCCCCAGCGTTTAAAGGGGCGTGAGTAGAGATCTAAGTCGGGACTGAACATGAGTCCACTAAAAAAAAAGCCTCCAGATACGATCAGGGTTAAGTCCCCATTCCTAGTCATGATGCGGGTTGCAGCAGTTATAAGGGGGAGACTCCATAAGGTAATGCGATCGTGTATTTGACCAGAGGGCATATTTTTGGTAATTTCGTGTTAACCTAAGTAAGTATGTTACATACACGGGCGGTTAGCTCAGCGGTAGAGCGCCTGCCTTACAAGCAGGATGTCACTGGTTCGAATCCAGTACTGCCCATTTTTTTTGTACAGCACTTGTAGGGGCTTGGTTACCAAGCCCCTACTTGATGGGAAGCTGGTGTACCGTTTTGATATAATCGCCTAACTTACACACCCAGTTTTCATGTCACAAGCGTGTATTTTAGCTCACTTGAGTCACACATCCTCTGTGCCGAACCTGATCACCTCTGAACCCACGTTAAGCACGGTTTTAATCGGGATTGCGATCGCGTTTGGATTCGGTGCGGTTCATGCACTGTCCCCTGGACATGGTAAAACCCTCGTCAGTGCCTATTTTATTGGCTCTCAAGGCACACCACAACAGGCTGTTTTACTCGGATTAACGATAACCTTTACCCATACGCTGAGTATTTTTCTCTTGGGTGCGATCGCGCTGTTTGCGTCTCAATACGTTTTGCCTGAACAATCCTATCCGGTGCTGAGTTTCGTGAGCGGGTTAACCATTGGTATCGTCGGATTGAGCCTGCTGAGAAAGCGGCTGCATTCCCATTCCCATCCCCATTCACACACACACGCCCACTCACCCACTAGCCTTTCATCTCTGGTTAAATTAGGGATTGCGGGGGGATTAATTCCTTGTCCATCTGCATTGGTGATGTTATTGAGTGCTGTGGCTCTGCACCAGATCAGCTATGGGCTATTTCTGGTGGGCGGGTTTAGTCTGGGGTTAGCATCAGTGTTAGTTATTTTGGGTGTCGTCGCCATTTATGCTCGCCAGTGGCTGGAGCGATTGCCACAAACGGATCAAGTGTTGCAGAAGTTATCCATTTTGAGTGCGATCGTGATCATGGTCATTGGCTTTGGTATAACTGTTGTTTCAGTCACTACCTCGTTATGAGGCAAAATCAATCACAACCTTTTCAGAGATATCAAATGAAAGTAAAACAGTTCTTTGTTGTCCTACTGGTACTTGTCAGTCTTTTGGGCTTTCCTAGAGAAGCGTTCGCCCATGGTGTAGAAACAAACTATAACTTAAACATTAAGTCCCTGGAACTTCAATCGCTGTTCAGCACAGGGGAAGCGTTTAAAGATGCGCCTGTGATTGTCCATCCTCCTGCGGGTTCAGACTATGCGCCGATCGAAGGAAGAACAAACGAACAAGGGATGTTTGTTTTTGAACCCGACTACTCCGTCAGTGGAGAGTGGGAGGTGGAGATTGGTGAGGACAGTCATTGGGATATGTTAACGATTCCGGTGAGCGATCGCGGAATTGATATCGAGGCGATCAGCCAGATTCAGGAGGATCATCCTCACCATCATCACTATCTTGCCAGTCAAATTATTGTCGTGGTGCTTGCCATTGGTTGTGGCATTGGTAGTCAATTTATCAATAAATTCAAGAATTAGCCTCCTAGGGGCGCACAGACGTGCATCCGTGTCAACTTAAGCTCAACCCCTCACCCCCAGCCCCTCTCCCACTCTGGGGAGAGGGGAGCAAGAGAGTCTAGTTCCCCTTCTCCCAT
>NZ_DS989869.1:118115-119815 GCF_000155555.1 Coleofasciculus chthonoplastes PCC 7420 | reverse complement strand
GCTCACGTACCCTTTCATCAACGGGAGGCGATTGTCTCACTGGTGCAGTATGGCAGTCTTCCCCTCTGGTTTTGGGACAAACCCAACCCCCAACGTGCCGTAATTAAAGCCAGTCAACTGGTTCGCTGCGACCTTCTGGCACTGTTGGCAGAAGCGGATATTCGGGGTCGCGTGTGTGACGATCAGCTAGAACTGCTGGAGCGGGTTCAGTTCTTTCGGGAATATTGTCAAGAGAATAATTGCTTATCTTATCCAAAACCGTTCCCCTCAGCTCATAGTCGATTTGTCTATTTCCAAAAAGACGATCGCGATCCCAATTATGCTGCTTTTGATGACACTCGCTTCGAGGTTGTCTTGATGTCAGGTTTACCGGGTGCTGGCAAAGACTCTTGGATTCAGGAGAACCTTCCCGATTGGACGGTAATCTCCCTAGATGAACTGCGACAAGCGATGAACATCTCTCCTACAGATAACCAAACTGCTGTAGTGGAGCGAGCAAGAGCGATCGCGAAAGACTACATGAGAGCCGAAAAATCCTTTGTTTGGAATGCGACCAATCTCTCTCGCCAACTGCGTTCGTCCCTCATTAATCTATTTTCTGCCTACCATGCACGGATTCGCATTGTCTACCTGGAAGTCGCTTGGGAAGAATTGCTGCGGCGCAATCGTTCTCGCGCTGCCAAAGTGCCGGAAACGGTGATGCAACGAATGCGCGATCGCTTGGAGGTTCCAGATATTACTGAAGCCCATCGGGTCGATTGGATTGTGGAGAGTTGAGTACATAAGCGGTTTGACATTTAAACTGAAGTTCCCCCCGTCCAGATGTACTATAGGGGACTGAACTCCTACTGCATAAGCATTTTAGCAATTTAGCCCCCTCAATTCGTACCCATGTATATTTAAGATTTTCTTAATAGTCTTGGGGAAAAATCTGTGAGATAATTGTAGTCATGTACATAGAACGTGTTCCGAACCGAAATTCCCCACCCGCCGTATTACTTCGTGAGTCCTATCGCGAAGGCAAGAAAGTGCGGAAACGTACCCTAGCGAACCTGTCTAAATTGCCGGATGAAGCCGTAGACGGCTTAAAAATCCTTCTCAAAGGAGGCAAAGCCATTGAAGACATCGAAGAAGCGTTTAACATAGTCCGTTCTCGCCCTCACGGTCACGTTGCCGCTGTGCTAGGAACAATAAAAAAAATCGGATTAGACTCGATTATCAGCGGTGAAAACACACGTAACCGACGATTAGTGCTATCGATGATAGCGGCGCGGATTATTGCCCCTAAGTCGAAATTAGCCACAGCCAGAGGATTACAAGAGGCAACTAAACTATCCAGTCTAGGAGAACGATTGGGATTGTCTGGGACGGATGAAGACGAACTCTATTTAGCCATGGACTGGCTCTTGTCTCGGCAAGAGGAGATAGAAAAGAGTTTGGCAGCTATCCATCTGGTAGAAGGAACATTAGTCCTCTATGATGTCAGTTCAACATATTTTGAAGGAAAGACTTGTCCTTTGGCACAATTCGGATATAATAGAGACAAGAAAAAAGGAAAATTGCAAATAGTATTTGGATTATTATGTAATGCCCAAGGATGTCCCATTTCTGTAGAGGTGTTTGAAGGAATACAGCCGACCCCTAGTACATTAACCCAACAGATAGAAAAGTCCGCACTCGGTTTGGATTAAAGAAAATAA